>CAKUDW010000237.1 GCA_934645275.1 uncultured Clostridia bacterium | reverse complement strand
ATGGTGTCGATTTCATCGATGAACACGATGCACGGGGCCTTTTCCTTGGCCTGCTTGAACAGATCGCGCACCTTGGCCGCGCCCATGCCCACGAACATTTCCACGAATTCCGAACCGGAAATCGAGAAGAAGGGCACTTTGGCCTCGCCCGCAACAGCCTTGGCCAACAGCGTTTTGCCCGTGCCGGGAGGGCCCACCAGCAGCGCGCCCTTGGGCAGCTTTGCACCAATCTTATTATACTTTTCAGGCTCGTGCAGGAAGTCTACAATTTCAATCAGTGCATCCTTGGCCTCGTCCTGTCCGGCAACGTTGGCGAAGGTCACACCGGTTTCATCCTCGGCCACTATTTTGGCGTTGGACTTGCCAAAGCTCATGGCATTGCCCAGCGACGCGCCGCCCTGCTTTTGAAGTCGGCGCAGAATCAGCTGACCGATGGCGCTGAAAATCACGATTGGCAGTACCCAAGAAATGATGAAGTTCAGCAGCGGCGAATCCTGCGTGGGAATGGTGGCTTCAAACTCCACATTCGCGTTTTCCAGCCGCTCGCGCAGGCCGTCGTCCGGGAACGTACCGGTTTTATAGACGGCTTCCTTGCCATCCTCGTTTTTCGCAATGAATACAATCTGCTCGCTGTCCTGTTCGAGCGCGACTTCCGTCACCTTGCCGGAATCCACCATTTTCAGAAAGTCGCTGTAACCGACCTCCTGAACCTGGCGCTGCAGAATAGCCGGAAACAGCAGCGCATTGAGCAGCAGCAGCACAACGACCGCAATGACATAGTAATAAATCAACGGTTTTTTGCTGGGCTTGTCAGAATTAAGCATGGGCAGTAACCTCCGTTTCTGTGCCAGTGTGAGTTAAGTATAGCAAATACTGATAAAAAATACCATAGGCAGTTTTCAAATTTTGTCTGGAAATGCACGACACATGCCCAAAGAATTCTTTCTTTTAACGATGCGCGAGCGCCCTAAAAGAATCAGATCCAGCCGCACGCGCAACGGATCTGATTCTCTCTAAAAAATGCTTCAAAATAATATGTCGTCAGGAAACCGAGCCGGAGCCGAAATACTACCCTGCTCGCAGCTGCTCATCAGATCGACGGCAGCGTCACGCTGTGCTCCACGCCGCGCAGCATGTCTGCCAGAGTGCGCATCTGATCAGGCAGGAACAGGAATGCCGCGCAGATCAACGCCGCCAGCAGCAGCGTTACCAGCAAAAATGCAATGGCATACGCGCGCTTGGCCTGCGTGTTCGCCAAAATGATAAACAGTATCGCCGCAATGATGTTCACGCCCGGAATACACATCACAATCAGCGTGCCCATCCAGTTCCACACGGAAATGCGGTTTTCGCCGCGCGTCTTTTCGCTATCGCCCACTTTGCAAAGTGCCTCCCTCCGCCATCCGGCAATTGTCATATATGCATTTATTATACAACATATGCGCGCACACCGTCAAACGGTGCGCGCGCATTGTTGAAAAAAAGTCTATATGATGAGCAGGCCCTGTCACGCAAGTTCCAACAGCCGCGCAGCGTTGTTCCAGAGAATATCCTCGCGCTCGGCATCGGTCAGCGGCAGCTTCATAAAGCGTGCCACCTCCTCAGCTGGGTTCCACATCGGATAATCCGAACCATACAGCACGTTTCTCACGCCGAAACGGTGAATGACCTCGGCTGCCTGATCCGGCTGCCAGTGAAACAGCGAAGATGAAAGATCCACCGTCAGTCCATGACCCGGCAGCTGCGCGGCGGCACTCTCCCATTCCATCCAGCCGCCGAAATGCGCACAAATCATGTTCAGCTCGGGCAGCTTTTCATGCAAACTCAGAATGCGGCGCGGGCCGTCGAAATCGTAGCGGCTGTCGCCGCAGTGAATCAGCAGCGGCAATCCGCTTTCCGCGATAGCGCGCATCATGGGCATCACGCGCGCGTCGTCGAGCGCATAGCGCTGCATATCGGGGTGAATCTTCAGGCCCTTGAAGCCCTGACGAACAATTCTATCCATCGCCGCATCCATATCCGGCATATCCGGGTGCATCGCCGCGAAGGGCACGATCCGCTCCGGCGCCTTTCGGTGCGCTTCCAGAATAAATTCATTAATGCTCTCAACGTTGTGCGGCGTCATCGCCACGGAATGCGCCGCAAAGCGCTGAATGCCCGCCTCATCCATCTTCACGAGGCAATCCTCCAGCGTGCCATCGCCGCGCACAGGCGCGCCGAAATAAAAATTGCTGATGCTCTCCGAAGCGCGCCTGGCTATCTTTTCAGGATAGATATGAATATGAATGTCAAATATTTTCATGGCTGGTTCCCCCATTGCTCCGTTGATTTGCTCATTATAGCAGGCATATATTGATTTTTCGCGTATTCCGAATACTTTTCATTATCCGTGCACAGCGCAATCATTTTACAGAAATGTGCTTGTGCATTCCCACAGCCGGGCTTAGAATCAATGCACAAATTCATATGAGACAGTTCGCAGCCCTCCTGTCTGACGGAAACGTATCATGCCGTTTCCTGAAAAAACAAAACCAGGTTCAGCGCCCACAGCGGGCGTTTGTGAGAGAGGGAGTCTGTGCGCACGCACCGGCTCCCTTCCTTCATCATAGGAGGGATGCGCATGCCTTTTTCAAACGAAAGGAAGGTAATCCCCTATGAGATCCATGAAAACGACCACCCGCATCCTCACCCGCGGCGCGTTGATCGCCGCGCTGTATTTGCTGCTGAATCTCGTATTCGAAGCCATCAGCTTTGGCGCCGTGCAGTTTCGCATCGCCGAGGCGTTCACACTGCTGCCCGTACTGATGCCCGAGGCCGTGGCAGGGCTGACCATCGGCTGCCTGCTGGGTAACCTGCTGGGCGGCGCGGTGTGGTTCGACGTAGTACTGGGCACGCTGGCCACGCTGCTGGCCGGACTGGCAACGCGCCGCTTGCGCAACAAGCCTGCGCTGGCCGCAGCCATGCCGGTGCTGTTCAATGGCCTGATCGTGGGGCCTGTGGTCTATCTGGCCTATGTAAAAGCTCCAGGCGCGCCGGTGCAGGTGGGGTTGCTGCTCTCCTCAATGCTCACAGTGGCGCTGGGCGAAGCGGTAGTGTGCTATGTGTTGGGGCTGCCGCTGCTCCGGCTGATGCGCCGTCTGCCGCCCGAGCTGCTTAAATGATGCGTTGCAACGAACAATTAACCTTTCGGGGGCTTGCATTTTTTCGCATTTGTGGTATGCTATCAGCGAAAGAAT
>CAKUDW010000236.1 GCA_934645275.1 uncultured Clostridia bacterium | reverse complement strand
CTCACCAGTTTTTGCTGAAATCCTTCAGATTTCCGGGCGCAAAAACTGCAGGGAAACGATTTTTGCTCTGGAAAATGGGATTTTCCGCCGCAAAAATCGCCCCGCGCCCACCGTACATGCCGCTGGGCACGATTGGAGATTCGAGAGAGCTTCGGCCCTCTCGAGCTCTCCTGGGTTTCTGGGCAGACTGAAGTGGATGGAGAAGCAAGCTCCCCCGCCACTATCTTTACCAGTTTTAGAAAAAGGACTGGGGAATGATCTCGCGCAGTTTTTTTCCATAGGCCTTATCTCCATAGAGCAGGACCATGCCCTGACCGCCATCATAAAAGCTGTGAATGCGGCCATCAAAGCCCTCCTGCTTGAGAAGCTCATTCGTCAATGAAATCACTTCATCATTGAACCAGTCGCCGTAGAAGTCGACCGTCCATTCGAAGCGTTTTCCATTCAGCATGAATGAAACCGTCGTTTTGCCTTCGGGCGTCAGGAATCGTTCATCATTCTCCGCATACGTTTCTATGTGCTCGTGGACGTCCGCCGGTTGAAATTTCGGAATGATGGACGATAGCCCCTGAAGATAGAGCTGATACATTCCCTCGATGTCGAAGACCTCCGTGTCAAAGGCATATACCTGCAATGAACTTGGCACCCACATGCCGGTATCCGAATCATAGCTGCCCATGCCGACGTGCATCAGCAGGCTCAGTGGGAACTCATAGTCCGTTTCCCGCGCATTGAATCCATATTCTTCCAGATAGGCTCGGCTCGTGGCCATAGCGGCTTCCACATCTTCAACGGCCTGTTCTGGAATGGTTATGCCCAATTCCCGCAGGGCGGCAACCGTTTCGGCATGCGTCATTTCGCCCGCCTTCCCCCGCTTCGAATTTCCGGATGAAAAGGATCTTATGAAGCTGTCGAGCGTATAGTGCGCCATGGTTTCATCTGGGCTGATCTGCGTTTCAGCAATCGCATTTGGAAACGATCCGCCCAGGCACAGGGCCAGAAGCAACAAAATGGCTGCGCCGCATCTCAGCTTGGAACTCATTGCGTTCATCCTCCAGATGTTTTTATTCTGATCCTGCTTTCATTATACAATGCGCGGATGCATAAGGCAACACGCAGTGCGCGGCCAGCCTGCGCAGGGCATGCCATCGGGGCAAAGCGCGATAAACCGGAATTGATTTGTCAAATCACGGCTTTCTCCAAGAACTTTTCCATCAAACCAATATAGCACTCTGACTGAACGATGAATCCCACATGCCCGCCTGGAACATTGAGAATTTCTGCATCCAGTTTTCTAAATAAATCCGCCAGACGGTTCTGATCCTCTTTTTTGAAAATGTCTTTCTCCGGAAGGAGAACTTGTATCTTTCCCCTCAGATACTCAAAATCACTTTCTTTGAAAATCGGATAGTCCTTCAGCATATATACACACTTAAAGCTATGAATAAACCGCTGCTTATAGTTCAAATCAGAAGCCACTACTTCATAAAACCCTCTGCCATATTTCTGAGCTTCTTCAGATTCACACTCCAAAAATCCCTTGCTCTTTTTTAACAACAAGTTCAATTCCGTTTTTGCGGGAACCAGTTTCAATAAAAGAAGGAATATCGGCGTTGAAAAGCGCTCTTTTTGGATGTCTCTGACATAATCGGAATCTACCGTCAAGGTGGTCGTCAAAATCATAGTTAAAACGGATTCCGGGTGTCTTTTCGCAAAAATCTGGGCATATACACCGCCATCACTTGCACCAATCAAAATCACTTTTTCAATAGACAATGCTCTCAATAGTTTTGCAGCAAAGTCGATCTGTTCGTCCGCGTTGGCAGTATGGAACGGATATTCATAAATCAGGAATCTGTATTTCTTTCCAAGCTTTTCAGCATACGGCATCCACATTTCCTGCATCTCTAATCCGTTAAAAAAGAGAATGACCGGTGCGCCATCTTTGCCGCCGTACTGGTATCTTACCTCCACATCGTCAACAACTGCTGTTTGATAAGGCACTTTCTTCAAAAAGGCATCATATTCTTTTTTGAAGTCTCTACTATCATTCACGATGGTCATCCTCCCAAATTCCGATTTGCCAACTTGATACGATATACCATGAACAATCTGCCAACAGAAACTATGCCTCCTGCAAGGCAGGCTTAAAATCAGGCATTGCTTATCAGCACCGCGATACCGGCTACCACGAGCGCAACGACCAGGTACAGTACCGTGGCCAGTCCCCGCTTCATGAGAATGTTTTTCCACGGCTTGACAAAGGGAACGCCCTCCATGCCCCGGACGACCCATATTCTGCTGTGTCCTACCCATAGGCGGTCGATGGCGAGCGCGTCAAACCAGTTCACGGTTACGAGGAAGAGCGCCGCCTGAAGATAGGCAGTTTTGAAATCTGCAACGCGATTCCAGAAGGCAATGATCAGGATCGGAGCGGTAAAGATGATGATACAGAACGGTATCATAAAGCGCTTGCCCCTTTTCATTACGGCTGCTTTGTCTGCAATGCCGCGCCGATGGGCTTCTTCTATGTATTCTTTCGGGTAGAAATACAGGCAACGGAGCCCGCTGTTTCCCACCGCGCATTTTACCAACAGAATATATAAAAGACAGTATAATACAAGTTGCGCCAATAGCAGCATTTATTCATCCCCCTTGAATATTACGACAGCCGCGCTTGATGTGACGGCTGATTTCAGGGACAATTAATCCCTGCGCAGCAATTCTCCGCCGTACATTTCATGTACAAAAGTGGATACGGATTGCCCTCCTCGTCGAAGTCCGTTCGCTTATAGATAACAAACCCCATGTGCGCGTAAAAACCCACCGCCTGCGGGTTCTGTTCGTTGACCGTGACTTCCCGCACGCCGTAATTTCGAATGCCGTGTTGCAGCAGCTGTCTACCAATGCCCTTTTCCCTGTCTGATGGCGCAATAAACAGCATTTCCAACCGGCCGTTTTCTACACCCATGAAGGCGACCAGTTCAGCACGCTCACTTTCAGCCACAATCAGGTGCGCTACACCTGCCAGAGCCAGCGGAACATACGCCCTGATTTTCTTTATCTCTGCATCGGATAGGAAAAAGTGCGTTGCTCGAACGGAACCTTCCCAAACCTCCAGCAGCGCCGCCAGCAACCGCGCGTCTCGATTTTGCACTTCGTACAGCTTCATTTCATCGCCCTACAGTCTGACATTCGGGTTTGTATACTGGCCGTGCTTTCGGGTGTTCTTTCCATACTG
>CAKUDW010000235.1 GCA_934645275.1 uncultured Clostridia bacterium | reverse complement strand
TCAGGATCAGCGCATCCACGCCGGAATTGATCAGGTCTTCAATCTGAGTAACCTGGGTGGCAACGCCGGTCTGAGATTCGGCGATGGCGTCGACGAAGGTGTTGCCGGAGGCCTCGACGGCTTCCTTCACGGCATTGTAGAGCGCCAGCTGGAAATCATCATTGGTGATGGTCTTCAGGCTGTAGCCGATGGTGTAGCCGCCCTCAGCGGACGCGCACGCGCAAACGGCAAAGAGCATCGCGATTGCCAGTACCAGAGTCATGATACGCTTCATAGTGGATTTCCTCCTTGTTTTCTGCTTTATTATTACACTTCCAAGCGCTCGGGAGTGCAAAGCACAGTTTTCTTGGAAAACGTTTTCCACGCTTTCAAAATTATTATATCACGAAGCGCATATACCTGTCAAGTACGGATATAAAAAATTGTTCATACGGTCATAAATGAGCAGAAACGGTGCGCACATATTGATTAAAAACGTCCTGAAGCGTCCTTAGCTGTGCAAAACAACGTGCTACCATCCTGCTTGGGGCAGGCGCAAATTTGCGCGAAATTTCAACGCACGCTTCCGCAGCGCTTAACATTGCATGTGGTATGATGCAGGAAACAGTGTGTAGCGTTGTCTGCGTAAATCCAGCTGACGCCGCGCACTGTTTTTTTGTTGCCGGGAATTCTATCCATCGTCAGTCAGGAGGTTTATTGAAATGCAGGAAAAGACCAACCATTATCTCGAAGCACGCCCCGTGGGCGAATTGATGCGAAAATATGCCGTACCATGCGTGATATCGCTGCTGGTGGCAGCGCTTTACAACATTGTGGATCAGATTTTCATCGCCAACGCCCCCTATCTCGGTTCCGCCGGAAACGCCGCCAATACGGTGGTCTATCCACTCACGGTGATCGCGCTGGCCATCGCGGTCATGATCGGCGATGGCTGCTGCGCTTTTGTAAGCCTGAGCCTGGGCGCGGGCAGGCGTGAGGACGCGCACCGCAGCGTTGGCAATGCCGCGGTTATCTGTGTGCTTTCCAGTCTGTTGCTCACCGCACTGTATCTGATTTTCAGCGACACGCTGATCGGCGTGTTCGGCGGGCGTGTAAATGATGAAACCTTCAGATTTGCGCAGGAATATTTTTTCTGGATTGCGCTGGGCATTCCCTTTTACATGTTCGGCCAGGCAATGAACCCTATCATCCGTTCGGACGGTAGTCCGAAATTTGCCATGATCTCCACGCTGGCGGGCGCGGCAGTAAATGTAGTGCTCGATCCGCTGTTTATCTACGGCTTCAAATGGGGCATGATGGGCGCCGCGGTGGCTACGGTACTGGGACAGGTGCTCACTGCGGCGCTGGCCATCGGCTATCTCTGCCACATGAAAACAGTGAAGCTCATCCGGCACAGTTTCCGCCTGAACGCAAAGCTGGACGGCCACTTTCTGGGGCTCGGTGCATGCTCGTTTCTGGCGCAGATTTCATTGGTGGCGGCCATGGCAGCCATCAATAACATGCTGAGAAAGTACGGCATGCGCGATGAAATCTTCTCTCAGCCACAGTACGCCCAAATTCCGATGGCGGTGGTGGGTATCGTCATGAAATTCTTTCAGATTGTGATTTCCATTGTGATTGGCATGGCTGCGGGCTGCATTCCCGTGGCGGGCTACAATATGGGCGCGGGCAGGCACGACCGCGTACTGAAACTGTTCAAGCTGCTGCTGCTCAGCGAAACCGCCGTGGGTGCGGTCGCGACAGTAATTGTCGAATGCTGCCCGAGGCTGCTAATCGGCATCTTCGGCGCGGCGGGCGAATCCATTCACTACACGAATTTTGCCGTGCGCGCCTTCCGCGTTTATCTGTGCATGATGGTTCCCGCCTGCGTAAACAAGGCCGCGTTCATCTATTTACAGGCGCTTGGCAAGGCTGCGGCCGCTACGCTGCTATCCATGGTGCGTGAGGTCGTATTCGGCGTGGGCTTTGCACTGCTGCTGCCGCAGTTCTTTGGGCTGGACGGCGTGCTGTATTCGATGCCGGTTTCAGATGTGCTGACGTTCGTAATTTCCGCCATTGTAATTGCCCGTACCTACCGCACACTTCGCACAAAATGAAGTCTTTGCTGGAGCCGCCGCCCCACAAAATTCGAATTTTATTCAAGAATTGTCGACATCTCTCTACAAGAGCCGCCGACCCGCAAAACGCCGTTTTTGCTAATTCCCGTCCTTTAAGCAAAGCGTCCATGCGCACAGCCGCATGGACGCTTACAAATTATTCACTCTGCATAAACTCGATACCGTTGAGCATATTGGACGCGCTGATGCCGCTCAGGCCCGCCAGCGAGCGCCGCGAGAGCACCGAGCCCGTTCTAAACAGCAGGCCAAGCACCGGCAGTTCATCTACCACAGACATCTGTATAGCGCTAAGCGTAGATTTGAGCGCCGTATCGGTCGCGTCCTCAGTAATCTCAGCGATCAACGCCTCCATGCTGTCGCTGCTGTATTTATTCAGATTCAGCGCGCCACCCTTTTGCAGTATACTCGCCACGCCGGGCACGTCGCTCAACTGCACGCCCACCAACGCAATATCATAGTCCTTATCCTTGATGCGCTGAAGCGTCCTGGTCTTACTGGCAACGCGCACATTAACCTTCACGCCCACTTTTTCCAGATAAGTGGCGATCATGTTGGCCGCATTTTCGCGAATAGAATTGGTCGGCTCGTTGTAGGTTACCAAATCAAGCTCCAAATCCTTCAGAATAACGCCGTCGATCTGGTTGAGAATGCCGTCGCCGTCCAAATCCTGCCAACCGCAGCTGGTAATCAGCTGGAGCGCACGCTCCGGGCTGTAATAGAATATGGCGCTCTGGCTCTCGTACAGCCAGGTACTGGGATTGACGGGCACCTCGCACTGAATGCCCATGCCCAGATACGCCTTATCGGCCAGCGCCGCACGGTCTATGGCGTACATCAGCGCCTGCCGGATACGCAAATCGCTCATCACGCACGTCTCATCCAGATTCGGTACCAGCATCTCGTAAATATTGGTCACATAATCCATGCCGGTCAACTCAGACATCTTGCGCGCGAAGGCCGCATGACTGGATTGCGTACACAGCATGTTGATCTGATTGGTCTGAAGCGCCTGAAGCGCATCGCCCGAGTCGGCATAGTTTACGGCGGCGATGCTGTGAATCTGCGGATCCTTCTTCCACCACAGCGGGTTTGCTTCCAGCCGCACGCCGCTGCCGGGCGCATACTGCGTATACCAGTAG
>CAKUDW010000234.1 GCA_934645275.1 uncultured Clostridia bacterium | reverse complement strand
ACGACTTTTCGCAGGTTGCTCCCGGCGCATACAGCATTCCCGAGCCGACCTTCGACGAACCCGTTGCCAATGATGAGACTGCGCTGGTACTGATGCCCGGGCTGGCCTTCGATCCGCAGGGGCATCGCGTGGGTTATGGCGGCGGATTTTACGATAAGTATCTCGCCGCGCATCCGGATCACCCGCTCGTCGCGCTGTGCTACCCATTTCAGATGTTTGCACAGTTGGATGTGGACGCACACGACATTCCTGTGAATCTGGTGCTCTGCGCCAATGGCAGCCAGGCATAATAAAAGCGCCAAACGGCGCTTTTATTATGCCTCAGGCCTGTTGTCTTCGCTTTTTCATCACCGGCACCGCCAGCAGCGCAACGATGCCAAGCATGAACAGCGTAGCCCATGCTCCGCCGAAAATCAGATGCCCGTCGCCGGTGAGCCAGGCTTCAGACACATGATAGACCGGCCACACGCCGCCGCCCTGCACAAACAGCGCTTGCAGCACATAGTTCCAGCCAAACCACAGCCCAAGCGGCGCAGCCAGACCGAATCGATCGTGCATCAGGCAACAAATCAACACCTGCAAACCGACGTTCACCATGCCGATGGGATGTAAATGCCAGCCACCCTCGGCAACAAATTCCACTACAACAATCAGCAGTATACTCGCCCAGCGGCTGATATGGAGCCGTGCGGACTCATACAGATAATCCATGGCGAACACTTCGCCCGCCATCGTCGATATAGCGCACACGGGCAGCAACAGTGCCGTCGCCAGTGAAAACGCAGGCTCCGTCAACGTGCGTTCTAACCGCAGCGAATCCACTGCCAGGCATATGGCCACGCCTGCTACCGCGCCAAGAACGCCTACCATCATCCATCGCAGCGCCTGCCTCATTCTGAACGCATGATGATGCCCACCACCCAACCGGAACCGCTTTGACAGCCATAGAAACACCACAATGGTCGCCAGTCCTTCCACCATCGCCAGGATCGGATCGTAGTGGTCGAGTATCGCAGACGCCCACAGCGGCGTTTGAAGCTCGCCAACGGATGTCAGCGCGTTCAGGTAGGCGCGCAGCTGATGCATGCCCAGTGCCACCGCCGCCTCCGCGCCGCGATTGAGCAATGCGTACACGCCGAAACCAGCCAACCACAACCAGACCAGCCTGAATTGGCCCTTTTCATTTTTCCAAAGCCCGCCGCCCGCGGGCGTTCCCTCACGCCCCTTTTTCATCATTCCACCACCGCATGAATCAGCTGGCGCGGCACTGGCTTTTCCGCCGACACTACAATCGCGCGCTTCGCCAGATTATAGGCAGCCATGCGATCAGATTTCGGGCCAGCATGCAGCGTGCAGAGCACATCACCACGCTTCACAGCATCGCCAATGCGCTTCTTCATCACAATGCCGACAGACAAATCCAGTTCGTCGGTCTTGCGCTCACGGCCTGCGCCCAACAGCTTAGCGGCATTGCCGATATCGCTGGTAACCATGGAAAACACATAGCCATCGCGCTCGGCCTTAATATCGATCAGCGTAGGCGCGTGCGGCAACAGTGCGGTATTTTCGCAGACGCGCGGATCGCCGCCCTGCGCAACAATCATTTCTGCAAATTTCTTCAGGCCCTCACCGCTGTCGATTTTCTGCTGGAGCATTCTTATGCCCGCAGCCACCGTATCGACCACACCTGCGCCGCGCAGAATGTGCGCGCCCAGTTCGAGCGCTACAATTTTTAAATCGCCCTGCGTGCGTCCAGCGAGGATGTCGATGGCTTCCTCCACTTCAAGCGCGTTGCCAATATAATTGCCCAGCGGCTGATCCATATCTGTAATCAGTGCGGAAAAGTGCTTGCCGCTCAGGTTGCCAATGCGCACCATCATTTCCGCCAGCTTGCGAGATTTCTCCGGTGTGTCCATAATCGCGCCGCTTCCGGTTTTCACGTCCAACACCACCACGTCGCATCCCGCGGCCAGTTTTTTGGAAAGTATGGACGACACTACCAGTGGTAGACTGTCCACCGTGGCGGTCACGTCGCGCAGGGCGTAAAGCGTCTTATCCGCAGGGGCGAGCTGGGCCGTCTGGCCAATGATAGCGCAGCCGACCTCGCGCACCTGTCGCTTAAAAGCGTCCGTATCCATGCTGATGGACATACCGGGAATGGACTCGAGCTTGTCCAGCGTGCCGCCGGTAAAGCCCAGACCGCGGCCAGACATCTTCGCCATCTTCACGCCGCACGCCGCCACTAGCGGCGTGAGCACCAGCGATGTGGTATCCCCAACACCGCCGGTGGAATGCTTGTCAGCCTTCATGCCGGGCACATCTGAAAGGTCGAGCGTATCGCCGGACTTAGCCATCGCCAGCGTCAGCGCCAGCGTTTCGCGATCAGTCATGCCTTCGATGCAGATCGCCATCAGCAGCGCCGCCGCCTGATAATCGGCAAAGCTGCCGTCTACCACGCCGTCCACAAAGGCGCGGATTTCCATTTCACTCAGCTCTCCGCCAAAGCGTTTTTTTCGAATAATATCACAGGGATTCAGCATAATTTATGGCCTCCTTAATCGCCTGCGCCCAGGCGCGCAGCTTCTGTTCATATTTCAGGGTATATGCGGGACTCGTGGACGGCAGGCGCACAAGGCGCATACCCGGTCGATCGATCTTCACCAGCCGCATATACATCTGCTGCGCCGCCGCGCCATTGAAGAGCACGCTTTCAATGCCTGGGCATTCGGTGTAAAGATATTCAAAATCGTTGGGAACCGGTGTGCGAATCGCGCTGTCAAGCGAGCCCTCACGCACGCAGGACTGTACGCTGTCCCACAGCGCAATGCGATGCCGAATCAGCAGCTGCGCCTTCTGTGCGTCGTCCTCAGGCGCCTTCTCACCCAGAATCTGCGCCATCATCGGCCAGAAACAGTTTCGCGGGTGTGCGTAATAAAACGACTGGCGCAGCGATTCGACACTCGGCATGGACCCGAGAATCAACACTCTCGCATCCGAACGAAATACCGGCGCAAAACCGGATATGCGCACCGTCATGGCAGCTCGGCAAACAGCTTGCCGATCGGCTCACGAATAATCAAATCCGCGCGCGCATCTCTAGGCGTAGCCGTCTTGTTCACCAGCACCAGCCGGTTGCCGCGGTAATCGTCGATCAGCCCTGCCGCCGGGTAGACGCTCAGCGATGTGCCGCCGATAATCAGCATGTCGGCGCTCGCGATGGCGTTCACTGCGCCAGAAATGCAGTCGCCATCCAGAGATTCGCCATAGAGCACCACATCCGGCTTAATCAGGCCGCCGCAGGGACATTTGGGTACGCCCTCACCATTCCTGATAT
>CAKUDW010000233.1 GCA_934645275.1 uncultured Clostridia bacterium | reverse complement strand
GCCTGAAGTAAAAGTATCCGAATCAAAGCCGAAATCCGAAAAAAAGCGCGTGCCGGGCAAGGGATTGCTGATCGTCGCGGCGCTGATCGTCATTCTGCTCGCCATAATCCTGCTCAGCAGCCGGCATACCATTCACGCACTGCCCACCATCACGCGTGAAAGCAGCGATTCCTCGTTCGTGCCGGAAGCGACTACCGTTTTGGAGCATGGCGATGCGCCTGCCGCACCCTCGGCCACGGTGCAGTCTGATGACGGCTATTCCGCCTTTGCGCCTGAAACCACAGCCATACCCGGAGGCACCTCCGCTGCGCCAGAAGCGACAGACGCGTCCGGCGCTCTGGTACCGTGAGCCTGAAGCTGCTGGCCCGGGCAAAAATCAACTGGTCGCTGGCCATTACGGGCGAGCGCGCAAACGGCTATCATGATCTGGATATGCTGATGCAGCGCATCGAACTGGCGGACGAAATATACCTTGAACGCGCGCAGGTGCTCAGCCTGAGCGTAAATGGGCAGCATCTGCCCACGGACGGGCGAAATCTGGTGCTGAAGGCGGCTGAGGCACTCTGTGACGTTGCAGGCAAGCGCATGGGCGCGCGCATTCGCTTGAAGAAACGCATTCCGGCCCGTGCAGGTTTGGGTGGCGGCAGCGCCGACTGCGCTGCCGCGCTGCTTGGTCTAAATGAACTATGGAATCTGAAGCTGCCGCTGACGCTGCTGACGCAGCTTGGCCTGAAGCTCGGTGCAGACGTGCCCTTCTGCCTGTCGGGCGGCTTTGCCCGCGTCCAGGGCGTAGGCGAAATCCTGACGCCGCTGCATCCGGTTCCGCATACCGCGCTGGCGCTGGTGACGCCGGGCAGCGGACTCTCTACCCCTGCGGTATTCAAGGCGTGGAACGCAGGCGGCTTTGCGCCGCGCGCCATCGACAGCGCTGCGCTGGCTGAAGCATTGGGTTCGGGCGATTACGAACGGGCGCAACTGCTTTCCCGAAACGACCTTGAAGCGCCTGCCATTGCACTGATGCCGGAAATCGCGCAGTGCATGGCAGCGTTCAGAGCGGCAGGCGCGCGTTATGTTCGGATGTCTGGCAGCGGTTCCACCGTGTTTGCCGCGTTCGACAGCGATGCGGCTGCGCAGGCCGCGGCAAGCCGCATACCCGGAGCCATTGTAACGCATACCTGCGCCGAATAGCGGCGCGCAGACCGACCCGCAGCTGCGGGCATTAAAAAAACAAATGGAAGCGTGGGAAAACAACCTATGGAAACGAAGAAAAAGGGCGGCTTCAGCGGCTCGATTGGTTTTGTGCTGGCGGCTGCCGGCAGTGCGGTAGGCGTCGGAAATATCTGGCGCTTCCCCTATCTCTGCGCCAAGGATGGCGGCGGACTCTTTCTGGTGGTCTACCTGTTGCTGGTACTCACCTTCGGCTTCGTGCTGCTGACCACCGATGTGGCCATCGGCCGCCGTACAAAGAAAAACGCGCTGAATGCCTTTGCCAGCATGCGCCCGAAATGGAAATTTCTGGGCTACCTTACCTTCCTGGTACCGGCGCTGATCATGACCTACTATTCGGTCATCGGCGGCTGGATTACAAAGTACTTTGCGGCGTATCTGGTTTCAAGCGGTACACAGACCGCGCAGGACGGCTTCTTTACATCGTTCATCACCGCGCCCATCGCGCCCCATCGTGTTCATGCTGATCTTCCTGGCAATCACGGCTTGGGTGGTATACTGCGGCGTAGAAAAGGGTATTGAAAAGTGTTCCCGCTACATGATGCCCGGCCTGCTGCTATTGATCATCGCAATCGCCGTATTCTCGCTTACGCTTTCACATACGGATGCAGACGGCGTAACGCGCACTGGTCTTCAGGGACTATTGGTATACTTAAAGCCCGATTTCACGGATATGACGGCGCAGCGTTTCCTGAACATCGTGCTCGACGCGATGAGCCAGCTGTTTTTCTCGCTCAGCGTCAGCATGGGTATCATGATTACCTATGGCAGCTATGTGAAGGACGATGTGAATCTGATAAAGGCCAACAATCAAATCGAACTGTTTGACACGGGCGTGGCCTTTCTGGCAGGCATGATGATCATTCCCGCGGTATACGTCTTTCTCGGTACGGACGGCATGGCAAGTGGCCCGAGCCTGACGTTTATCAGCCTGCCGCGGGTATTTGCAGCCATGGGCGGCATCGGCCGCTTCGTGGGCATCGCTTTCTTCCTGGCGCTGGGCTTTGCAGCGCTCACCAGTTGCGTGTCCGTCATGGAAACGCTGGTGGCAAACTGCATGGAGGTTTTTCACAAGAGCCGCAAGCAAATGTGCGCCGCAGTCGGTATTTATTCGCTGATTACCGCCGTGCTGATCTGTCTGGGATACAACCTGCTCTATTTCGAACTGAAACTGCCCAACGGCTCTGCCGCACAGCTGCTGGACGTGATGGACTACCTCAGCAACAATTTCCTGATGCCCTTTATCAGCCTGTTGACGAGCATATTGGTCGGCTGGATAGTAGGTCCGAAATGGATTATCGCCGAAGTGGAAAAGAATGGCGAACATTTCCGTCGCGCACGGCTCTACACCGTGATGATCCGCTATGTCGTACCGTTGGTGATGCTCGTGCTCTTCCTGACCTCCACCGGACTGGCAAACCTCATCTTCAAATAGGGAAACATACGAGTCATAACCACCCGTTGAACGGGTGGTTTAGTCTGTTGACAAAACCAACAGATTGCCAAATGCTGAGAAGTCCCGCAAGGCGAGAAAATGCGGGGTTCGTCAGAAACCGTTCAGGAAGTTTCTGCATTTGCGGGATTTGTCAGCGGTCTGTGGCTTCAGTAGCTCACGCCGCCGGAGCTTGTTTCTGTTCTAACTATCTATGTGGTAATATGGAGGTGAAAAAAACAGATCAGCGGTATGCCGGCTTGCGCATTAAATTGAAATCTGTGAGGTTGATTATGAATATAGAATTCGATGAATTAACACATCAGAACTTTTCGGATGCTTGCAGTATTGATAGAGATGACATACCGGAGGATTTTGTTGATACAACTTCAACCATAATGAGCATTACTGATTATGGTGTTAATCATCATTGTATAGGACATACCTTTGTTGTGAAGTATCATGATGAGCCGATTGGACTCATTCTTTTGGGAGAGGCAATTCCCTGGAAAACAGACCCGCCAGAAATGAGAAAAGAGCCTTTTTATCGTCTGATGGGATTTGTGGTTGATAAAAAATATCGTGGTCGTGGAATTGGCGGAGAAATATTAGAAAAGACTATACAACTCGTTTATCGTGACTTTGGCAAACGTCCCATTGCCTTAGGGTGTCATAAGGATAATAT
>CAKUDW010000232.1 GCA_934645275.1 uncultured Clostridia bacterium | reverse complement strand
CTCCGAAGGCGAAGGCAAGTATGTGATCGATGCGGATACCTGCATTTCCTGCGGTTCCTGCGAAGGCGTGTGCCCGGTTGGCGCTCCCTCTGAGGAATAAGTAAGGCAAAGGTCGCACGGCCCCGCCCGTCTGCTGATGGGCGGGGCCGCGTGCGTCTTTTAAACGCTGAATTGCAAGAATGGAGGCGAAGGGGCATGAATCCGCTTGATGATATTCGCGTCCGGCTTGAACAGCTGGTAGATCCCGTATACCGGGAATTTCAGATCAGGCTCACGCCGTCGGTCGCGCCGGAATCGGTGATGGGCGTACGCGTGCCGGAATTGCGCCGGTATGCGAGGGAGATTGCGGATACGGGCACGGCGCAGACTTTTCTGGGCGCGCTTCCGCATGCGTATTACGACGAGAATAACTTGCACGCGCTGCTTATCTGCGGCATGCGTGATTTTGATGCCTGTCTCACCGCTGTGGAGACGTTTTTGCCCTTCGTGGACAATTGGGCGACCTGTGATATGCTCGTGCCGCGGGTGTTTAAAAAGCATGAGGCTGAGGTACTCGCGCGCGCAGAGGGCTGGATGGCGGACGCGGCCCATCCCTATACCGTGCGCTTTGGTGTTGGCGCACTGATGCGCTACGGGCTGCGCGAACACTTCTCATCCGAACAGCCTGCACGCGCGGCAGCGCTGTGCTGCGATGAATATTATATCAACATGATGATCGCCTGGTACTTTGCCACGGGACTGGCGTTGCGCTGGGATGATTTTTTGCCGCACATTCAGGCGCGCAGTCTGTCACCATGGGTACACAACCGTGCCATTCAGAAGGCTGTGGAGAGTTATCGTGTATCTGATGAACAGAAAAAATATCTGAAAACATTGAAAGTCTCCATCCGAACGCCGTCATAATCCGTCGAAGCCATGCATATGCTTATTTCGAATGAAACCTAACCTCCGTTGTGGGAAAATACAAAATGATTGAAGGGATGGGCAATAAGTATGAGAAACGGCGGTGAAATCGGTCCCAAGAATCAGGTTCAGGCGCAGGTGGCGGCAATCCGGAAGCTTTATTCAAAAATTGGTGAACCGCTGCCTGCTGATATTGTCATTGATCTGTACACGCATTTGGGCAAGGTACTCGATGTTGTGCAGACGCCCGGGCACAGCAGTAAACACGGCAAAAGGCGCGAGGGCGCATAAAACAGAAACCGTCGGCGCATTTTCCATTTCGCTGCGGTGCGCCGGCACAGAAATCCGCAGGCATACGGTCAGTTTGGCCTGCGAAATACTCCCTGGCAATTCTTAAAACCGGTTTCAGGCGGAAAAAAGCCCGCTTGGAACCGGTATTTTTAGGACAAAAATTAGCAAAAAATGGTGAGGGTAGCAGTGGCGGGGGGGAGCTTGCTTCCCCGTCCACAGGCTTGCCAAAATCTTTTTTGACAAGCTGAGTAAAACCAGAGTTTTACGGGGCGGTGGCGCTAACGGAGAGATACTGACAATTCTTAACAATTAACGCAAACAATTCCATGCGGGGATTGACAGCCTTTAGCACATGATATTAAAATATAGGGTGATATTTTGGGCATGGGGGAGACACTGCATGTTTACACCGCATTGACGGCGAACGAGCGCGAATAAACCGATCCAAACAAATTCAGGAAGGAAGAGTACAGGTATGCAACATCCCGAACTCAAGGCCGAGGTGGCGCGCAGGCGCACCTTCGCCATTATTTCGCACCCGGACGCCGGTAAAACCACATTGACCGAAAAGCTGCTGCTCTACGGCGGCGCGATTCGCCTGGCGGGCTCCGTAAAGGCGCGCAAGGCCGCGCACCACGCCACATCCGACTGGATGGAAATCGAGAAGCAGCGCGGTATTTCCGTCACATCCTCCGCCATGCAGTTTGACTTTGACGGCTATCGCATCAATATTCTGGATACGCCCGGCCATCAGGACTTCTCAGAGGACACCTACCGCACGCTCGTGGCGGCGGACAGCGCTGTGATGCTGATCGACAACGCCAAGGGCGTGGAGGAACAGACGGTGAAGCTGTTCAAGGTTTGCCGCTTGCGCGCGATACCGATTTTTACCTTCATCAACAAAATGGACCGCGCAGGCCGCGATCCCTTCGATTTGATGGAGGAAATCGAACGCGTGCTGGGCATCCGTTCGTGTCCGGTGAACTGGCCGATCGGCATCGATGGCGACTTCAAGGGTCTCTATCACCGCGACACGCGCAAGATTGAGCTTTACCGCGGCGGCGACCACGGTCAGACGCAGGTCGAGGTGCGCGAGGTAGACATTGACGATCCAGAGTGTCCCGACATCATCGGTCGCCGGTATTACGACAAGCTGGTGGAGGACATTGAGCTGCTGGACGTGGCGGGCGACGAATTCGATTTGGAGAAAATACTCGCCGGTCAGTTGACGCCGATGTTCTTCGGTTCCGCCACCAACAATTTCGGCGTAGAGCCGTTTTTGAAGCGCTTTTTGAGCTACACGCGCGCGCCCGCCGCACGCATGTCCGATGCGGGGCTCATTCCGCCGGACGAGGACAAGTTTACCGGCTTCATCTTTAAGATTCAGGCCAACATGAATCCCGCCCACCGCGACCGTTTGGCCTTCATGCGCGTCTGTTCCGGCGTGTTTGAAAAGGGCATGACGGTGTGGCATTCGTCCTCAAACAGCAATGTAAAGCTGGCACAGCCGCAGTCCTTTATGGCGCAGGAACATGAGAGTGTGGATGTGGCCTATCCGGGCGACATCATCGGCCTGTTTGATCCCGGCATTTTTCGCCTGGGCGACACCATCTGCACCGGTACGCATGTGCGCTATGGTGGCATTCCGCTGTTTGCACCGGAGTTTTTCTGCCGCGTCAGTCCCGAGGATTCTATGAAGCGCAAGCAGTTCCTCAAGGGCGTGGTGCAGTTGTCGCAGGAAGGCGCGGTGCAGACCTTCAAGCGCCCGAACATCGGCCGCGAGGAAATGATTGCAGGTGTAGTTGGCGTGCTGCAGATGGATGTGCTGGAATATCGCTTAAAGAGCGAATATGGCGTGAACATCGTGCGCGAAAACCTGCCGTTCCGCTATGTGCGCTGGGTGGTGGAAACGCCCAAGCCGGTGGAAAAGCTGCGCCTCACCTCGACCTCGGCCGTAGCTGAGGATCGCGCGGGCCGCCCGGTGCTGATGTTCGAAAATGAATGGAGCATTCGCTTGGCCTGCGAAAACAACGAAGGCCTGGTGCTGGCTGAAACTGCCGACCGCATGGTGGCCGACGATATGGAAGCCTGATGCGCTTCACAGATTGTGCTGCGCGATCTGTTGCGTTTAGCGCATTTAATATGAGAGCGATGTAAAT
>CAKUDW010000231.1 GCA_934645275.1 uncultured Clostridia bacterium | reverse complement strand
TTTACGACCTCGTAGCCCGCTGCTTCCAGCTGTTCAAACAGCTCCGGCATGCCCTTTCCATATGAGCGCGGCGTCGTAAGTATTCTCTCTTGCATGTGATCCATCCTTTTCAATCAAGCATTGTAAACGCCGGCAACAACATCGCCGCCTTCACCCGTCCAATTCGTGTGAAAATGCTCGCCACGCGGCGCATCCACGCGCTCATAGGTATGTGCACCAAAATAATCACGCTGCGCCTGCAAAAGATTCGCGGGCAGGCGTTCACAGCGATAGCCATCGTAATAGCTCAGCGCAGATGCAAAAGCTGGAATCGGAATTCCGTTCAACATCGCTTCAGCACAAACCCTACGCCAGGCGCACTGCGCTCCTGCCAGCTGTTCCCTAAAGAAGGGATCCACCATCAGGTTTTCCAATTCCAGGTCGCGTGCGTATGCATCGTGAATCTTATCTAAAAATGCAGAGCGAATGATACATCCGCCGCGCCACATCAGCGCGATTTCGCCGTAGTTCAAATTCCAGCCATAAGTCTTCGACGCTGCGCGCATTAGCTGATAACCCTGCGCGTAGGACACAATCTTCGAGGCATACAATGCCTGACGGATTTGCTCTACAAAGGCCGCGCGATCGCCAACAAACTTCGGACACACGCCTGCCAGTTGCACTGACGCATGCTCGCGTTCCTCCTTCATCGAAGAAAGGTAACGCGCAAACACAGCTTCGCCAATCAGTGTCAGCGGCACGCCCTCATCCAGTGCAGCAACTGCTGCCCACTTGCCAGTACCTTTCTGTCCGGCGACATCCAGTATACTCTCCACCAAGGGCTTGCCCTGTGCATCCCTGTATCCAAATATGTCGCGCGTGATCTGAATCAGATAACTCTCAAGTTCAGTAGTATTCCACTGCTCAAACGCATTCCGCATAACGTCGGCACTCATATTTAAATACGTTTTCATCAGCTGATACGCTTCACAAATCAGCTGCATATCGCCGTATTCTATACCATTGTGCACCATCTTGACAAAATGTCCAGCGCCGCCACAGCCTACCCAATTGCAGCAGGGCTGGCCATCCACCTGCGCGCTGATTGATTGAAAGATCGGCGCGATCAGCGGCCACGCCGCCGCAGAGCCGCCTGGCATCAGACTCGGACCTTTCAGAGCGCCCTCTTCGCCGCCCGATACACCCATGCCTACATAGAGCAACCCTTTTTTTTCCACCAGTTCCAAACGTCGCTGCGTATCAGTGTAGTGCGTATTGCCGCCGTCAATAATCACGTCGCCTGGATCCAATAGCGGCAGCAGTTGTTCGATCAGCGCATCCACCGCTGCGCCTGCGCGCACCATCATCATAATTTTTCGAGGTCGCGCCACAGCTTCGCAAAGCGCCGCGAGAGATTCGCAGGGCACTATATTCAATTCTTTGCCGCGATTCTGCGCAAAGTCCCGCACCTTCTCTATCGTGCGATTATATACAGCAACGCGAAAGCCCTTTGAGGCCATATTGATGACCAAATTCTCTCCCATTACTGCTAAACCGATCAGACCGATATCCGCCTTCCTTGCTTCCATTTGTAGACGCCCCCTCTCAATCAGATAAGACTGCGCAGGCACGCCAATGCACGCGCAGCATCTTCCTTAAAATTCTCTGTATATGCCTCCACACTGACGCGCTCATCATAGCCCGCGTGGCGCAGCGCTGCAAAGAAGCCCGCATAATCCTGACCATCATCTGCACAAGGATAAATTCTGCCGTTCGGATTGCTAATATGTACATGGCACAG
Source organism: uncultured Clostridia bacterium (assembly GCA_934645275.1). Next base: position 1,584 of record CAKUDW010000231.1, on the reverse strand, counting down.
GCGCGTTCCACCCTTCAATATATCTTCAAGCGGCTCCTGCTCGACTGAAAAATGATAATAATCCACCAGGCAGCGTACATTCGAACGTCCGGAAGTCTCCGCCAGGTCAAATCCCTCGGCATAGGTATGTAGAATATTGGATTCCCTGTGGCATACCGGTTCAATGGCGATCTGAATATCCGGATCAACTCGCTGCGCTGCATCGCTGATCCACAAAAGCTCCTGAGCGATCTGCTGCCATGCCGCGTCCATCGGGTAGCCTGCGGGCACATTTTTTGCACTGGCACTGCCAAACACCACGCGCCGTGCACCCAACGCCTGCACTCTGTCCATCGCACGGCGCAGATAATTCTGAATCTGCTCATCGTCGCGCGCTGCACCAGTCAAGCGAACACTCCCTGGAAACAGATTATTGCAGCTTTCGCATCGAATTCCCAATACGCTCAGTTGCCGAAGTAACTGTTCAAATTCCTCATCACGCAGCTGCATTATTTCCGCAATTGGCAGTTCCACGTAATCAAATCCCGCTTCTACCACAGCAGGCAGATACCGCAAACCCGCAGGATCCGCAGCCGTTCCGCACATGCTGACGCAACAGCCAAACTTCATTTTGTTGCTTCCTCCCTCTTTAACACCCAGCTAAAGATAAGGCGGTGCGGGAATCTCCCGACCGCCTTCCCGTACTATCGCCCCTATTTTACAAGATACCCACCAGACGAGCGCACATACATCTCCAAATAGTTTTGATATTTTCTCATATAGTATGCATGCCGCGCTTCATCCGGTACAACCTGGCTACAGCCGCTGATCAGCGCATCCGCCGCTTGAGCGCCACGCAGATACATTGCACCCAGCACGACGCCGCCCCAAAGCGACGACTGCTGAATTGTGGGGATTTCCATGACGTGATCAAACAAATCCGCGCACATTTGTGTCCAGCTTGGTGAACTCAATATTCCACCTGAAAGTATGATGCGCGGTTTTAACGGATTAGCTGTCAACAATTTACAAAAGCACTGATACACGTTAAAAAGCACACCCTCTCGGATAGCCTGATAGAGTTGCACAGGGCCATGCTCTGCAGAGACATTCATAAACCCGCCCTTACGCGCATCCTCCCAGCCAGGGCAACGTTCACCGAAAAGAAAGGGCAAAAATACCGGCGTATCCATGCCATATGTACCGCAAGCCTGTTCCAGATCTGCAAAGCTCATGTGCGGTAAAAATGCATCTTTGTACCACGAAATGCAATTACACGCGCCCGAGGTAGCTGCGCCGCTCAGATAGCCCACAGGGGAAAGATAGCACCAGGTAGCCGGGTGTTCGGGCAGCACGGGTGCGCTCGTCGTCAACCGAATCGCCGCGCTGGTCCCCACCGAGAAGGACATCACACCCTCCCGGTAGCCACCGATCGCCATCTGATTCATACCGCCGTCCGAGCAGGCCGCGATTAATGGGATGCCCGCACGCAAACCCAACAACGCCGCGCCATCTGCACTCAGCGAGAGTACCTGATCGTAATGAACAATCTCAGAAAGTTGGTCTTCCTCAATTCCCAGAGTTTTCAGCAGCGAAGCATCCCAC
>CAKUDW010000230.1 GCA_934645275.1 uncultured Clostridia bacterium | reverse complement strand
GCCGTCGCCCGAGCAGGCCTCGCAGCGGCCGCCCTTGACGTTGAAGCTGAAGCGGCTGGCCTTGTAGCCGCGTGCCTTCGCGTCGGGTGTGCTGGCAAACACTTCGCGAATCAGATCGAACAGGCCGGTATAGGTGGCAGGGTTTGAGCGCGGCGAGCGTCCGATGGGCGATTGATCGATTTGGATTACTTTATCCAGCTGTTCCACGCCGGTAATTTCGTCGTGGTCCGCAGCGCGGCTGCGGGCGCGATTGAGCGTTTTCAGCAACGATTTGTAGAGTATTTCGTTCACCAGAGAAGATTTGCCGCTGCCGGATACGCCCGTGACGCAGCAGAGCACGCCCAGCGGGAAATCCACATCGATGTTTTTGAGATTATTGGCGCGCGCCCCCCGCACATGCAGCCAGCCGGTAGGCGCGCGGCGACTGGTGGGCAGTGGAACGCGCTTTGCACCGGAGAGATACTGGCCCGTGAGCGACTGCGGGCTGGCCATGATTTCCTGCGGCGTGCCCGCAGCCATCACGCGGCCGCCGTTTACGCCTGCGCCGGGGCCGATATCTACGATATAATCCGCGGCGAGCATGGTTTCTGAATCATGCTCTACCACAATCAGCGTGTTGCCAAGATCGCGCAGGTGCTTCAGCGTGCCCAACAGCTTGGCGTTGTCGCTCTGATGCAGGCCGATGGACGGCTCGTCCAGAATATAGAGCACGCCGGTGAGACCGGAGCCGATCTGCGTGGCCAGACGGATGCGCTGTGCTTCGCCGCCAGAAAGCGATGCGGCGCTGCGCGACAGGGTCAGGTAATCCAGGCCGACGTCGATCAGGAAGCTCAGACGGGCATCGATTTCGCGCATCAGCTGGCGCGCGATCAGTTGCTGCTTTTCGCTGAGCTTCAGGCTGCGGAAAAAGTCGCGGCAGTTGCGAATGGACATGGCGGACACGTCCTGAATATTCTTGTCGCCGATGGTGACGCACAGCGCCTCGCGGCGAAGGCGTTTGCCGCCGCAGTCGGGACAGACAGTGTTGGTCATGTATTCTTCATAGGTGGATTTCATGCTGTCCGAGCTGGTTTCGCGATAGCGGCGCTCAAGGTTTGTAATAACCCCCTCAAACGGTACGCTGAAGGAGCCGCTGCCGCTGGCGCGCTCGTATTCCACGCGGATTTTTGCGCCGCGCGTGCCGTAGAGTACGGCGTTCAGCGCTTCGTCAGACAGCTCGCTCACCGGCGCATCCAGCGAAAAGTGATAGGCGTCTGCCAGCCCCTTCAAATAAGCCGCGGCCATCGAGCCTGGTTCTGAGGTGTTCCAACCGGAGACGCGAATTGCTCCTTCATTGAACGATTTGCTGCGGTCGGGAATAACGATGTCCGGGTCCATTTTCAGCAGCACGCCCAGACCAGAGCAGCAGGGACACGCGCCGTAGGGGTTATTGAAAGAGAACAGCCGCGGTTCCAATGCCTCCAGCGAAACGCCGCAGTCCGGACAGGCATAGTTCTGTGAATACATCGTTTCGCGGCCGCTTTCCAGCTCGGATACGAGCACCAGTCCGCCGCCGAGATTCAACGCGGTTTCCAGTGAATCGGTCAGGCGCTGCTGAAGATCGGGACGGATGATGATGCGATCCACAATGATTTCGATCGTGTGTTTTTTTGTTTTGGCAAGCTTCGGCGGATCGGCGATCTCAATGATTTCGCCGTCCACACGCGCGCGCACATAGCCCTTTTTGGCCATATCCTCAAAGAGCTTTGAATATTCGCCCTTGCGCCCGCGGACTACCGGCGCAAGCAGCATTAGCTTCGTGCGTTCTGGCAGCGCCATGACGGCGTCGATAATCTGATCTACGCTCTGCCGCTCAATGACCTTGCCGCACACCGGGCAATGGGGCGTGCCGGCGCGCGCATACATCAGGCGCAGGTGATCGTATATTTCGGTCACGGTACCTACGGTGGAGCGGGGATTGCGGCTGGTGGTTTTCTGATCGATTGAAATGGCGGGGGAAAGCCCCTGAATGTTATCTACGTCCGGCTTATCCATTTGGCCTAGAAACTGGCGCGCATAGCTGGACAGCGATTCCACATAGCGGCGCTGGCCTTCGGCGTAGATGGTGTCGAATGCCAGCGAGGATTTGCCCGAACCGGACAGGCCGGTCATCACGATTAGTTTATTTCGGGGCAGGTCGAGGTTTATGTTCTTCAGGTTGTGCTGCCGCGCGCCGCGGATAATGATCTTATCGTTTGCCAATGCTGCTTGCCTTTCTTTCTTTTACAAATGCGATAAATGCGATTTCATGAGTTTCAATGTTTTCTGCTGCGTTTGCCGCGCCGCGTCTGGCGCGACTGCTCGGCGCTGGCCATTGGCTTTTCGCCGCGCAGCGCCAGCATCTGGTCGCGCAGTTGCGCGGCTTTCTCAAAGTCGAGATTGTTAGCTGCCTCCAGCATGCGTTCTTCGAGGCGGTCGATGGCCATGCGGCGCTCCTCGTCATCCATGGCGGGCGCGACGTCCGTATCCGGTTCGCGGCTGACTTCCATCAGCGCGCGCACTGCGCTGCGCACACTGCGCGGCGTGATGTGGTGCTCTTCGTTGTATTTCTGTTGAATTGTACGCCTGCGATTCGTTTCGGATATGGCGCGGTTCATGGAATCTGTCAATGCGTCGGCATACATAATGACGCGACCGTCTACATTGCGTGCAGCGCGGCCGATGGTCTGTATCAGCGATTTTTCTGAACGCAGGAAACCTTCCTTGTCCGCATCGAGGATTGCAACGAGCCGAACTTCAGGCATATCCAGGCCTTCGCGCAGGAGGTTGATGCCCACCAGCACATCGTATTCGCCCATGCGCAGCCCGCGAATCAGCTTGATGCGGTCGAGCGTGTCTACATCCGAATGCAGATATTCCACGCGCACGTCCATGTTGCGCAGATATTCGGTCAGGCTTTCGGCCATGCGTTTGGTCAACGTTGTCACCAGAACGCGTCCACCCGCCTGCGTGGCTATGCGAATCTCGCTCAGCAGATCGTCTACCTGCCCGGTGGCCGGACGCACAATGATTTCCGGATCGATCAGTCCCGTAGGGCGGATGATTTGCTCCACTACCTGCTCTGCACGCTCCAGTTCATAGGGCCCGGGCGTGGCGGAAACGTAGATCACCTGGTTTTCCTTCTGCTCAAATTCGTAGAACTTCAGCGGGCGGTTGTCAAAAGCGGCGGGCAGGCGAAAGCCGTAGTCCACCAGCGTCTGCTTGCGCGCAAAGTCGCCATTATACATGGCGCGAATCTGCGGCACGGTCATGTGGCTTTCGTCGATCATGATCAGCAGATCCTTTGGAAAATAGTCCAGCAGCGTAAACGGCGCTTCACCGGGTCTTCGCCCGTCAAAATAACGGGAATAGTTC
>CAKUDW010000229.1 GCA_934645275.1 uncultured Clostridia bacterium | reverse complement strand
ATCCAGCTTGGCAGCAGGCTTTTTCTTGTCCAGCAAATTATCGGCAATTGCGCCGTGTACACTGCCGACAGCCACGCTCAACCAGTCGCACTCGGACTCGCGCACAAACTTCTGCGCCTCGTCCACGCGGGTAAAGCCCATCTTCTTGGCGAAAATCTCTTCATAGGGAATGGAGGTCTGCTCGGTTTCGTGACCCATCACCGCGCCCAGCTCAGCTTCCACCGGAATACCGGCCGCATGCGCCACATCCGCCACGGCACGGGTAGCTTCAATGTTGCCCTCCAACGACAGTCGGGAGCCGTCCACCATCACGGAACCATAGCCGGCATTGATGGCGCGCTTGATAATCGACATGTAGTCCACTTCCAGGTGATCCTCGTCGATTACCGGCACGTGATCCAGGTGCAGCAGCGTATGACCCTCCACAGCGTACTTCGCATATTCCTCAGCGATGTACTCCAGGCTTTGGGATTCGAACTTTTCCCATTCCAGGCGCGCCACCTGAATCATGGCCACGCTGTTTTCATCCACGATGGCCTGCACAATGGCCTTGAGCATCGGCGGATGCGGAATATTAAAGGCGGGAATCACGAGACCGTTTTCGAGCGCTTTGCGGACAATAATTCTGGTATCCATCGTATTTCTCCTCCATTCAGGTTCGGCGCTGCGGCATATCGCCGCGGGTTGCTCATCTACCATAACAATTTTATTGTAACACGCGCGGCGTAAATTTACAAGCACACTCGGCCTGTTCACCGAATTTTCCAATTACAGCTTGAAACCGCGGAGCGCTGCTGCTATCATATAAAGGCAGGAGTGTGAATAGCAATGAAGAAACTGATCGTCGCAGAAAAGCCCTCCGTAGCGCGGGACATCGCACGCGTACTCGGTGTGAAAAACAGGGGCGAGGGCTATCTCTACGGCGAAGACTATGTCGTCACCTGGGCGCTCGGGCACCTGGTTTCACTGTGTGAGCCCGGCGAAGTAGACGAGCGCTGGCAGCGGTGGTGCATGGACGATCTGCCCATGCTGCCCGAACGCATTCCACTGAAGGTACTGCCAGCTTCAAAATCGCAGTACGCGGTGGTAAAAAAACTGCTCTGTTCGTCGAAGATTGATTCGGTGATCTGCGCCACAGATAGTGCGCGCGAGGGCGAACTGATCTTTCGCAATATATATGAACTTTCCGGCTGCGCAAAGCCCGTGGAAAGGCTCTGGATCTCATCCATGACCGACGCCGCTATCCGCCAGGGCTTTGAAGAACTCAAGCCCGCCGCCTGCTATGACGCGCTGTATGAATCCGCGCGCTGTCGTTCCATCGCCGACTGGCTGGTGGGCATGAACGCCAGCCGCGCCTATTCCCTGCGCTACAACGCGCATCTCTCCATCGGCCGGGTACAGACGCCCACGCTGTGCCTGATCGTTAAGCGAGATCTGGAAATTGAGAATTTTGTACCTAAGGATTACTGGGAAATCCGCGCGAACTTCGGCGATTATGAAGGCCTGTGGATAAACCCTGAAACGAAGGAAACCCGTGCGAACAGTCTCGAACTGGCAGAACGCGTGAAGCGCGAATGCGCGAAGCAGAGCGCCGTCGTGGCGCGCAGTAAGGCCGAAATAAAGCGCATACCACCGCCGCAGCTGTTTGATCTGACCTCGCTTCAGCGCGAAGCAAACGCGCGCTTCGGCTATTCGGCAGACAAGACGCTGAAACTGGCGCAGGCGCTGTACGAGCGCCACAAGGTACTCACCTACCCCCGCACCGACAGTCGCTATCTGCCGGACGACATGCGGCCGAAGGTGGAAAAGATCCTCAGGAAGCTGCCTGAACCCTATGCCGCTTTCGTTGCCGCGCCGGAAATGAACCTGAGCATGCACTCAAAGCGCTTCTACGACAATAGTAAAATCAGCGATCACCACGCCATCGTGCCCACTGAGAAGGTTGCAAGCCCCGATGCGTTGACGGCGGACGAGCGCAATATCTACGACATGGTAACCCGCCGCCTGATTGCCGCCCACTATCCGAATTACGAATACGAGGCTGCGAGCATCATCACTCGCGTGGGCACGCATGAATTCAAATCCACCGGTTCCATGCCGCTGAAAGCGGGCTGGAAAGCGCTATACCCTTCTGAAAAAAGCAAAAAGGGCGATGCAATGCTGCCGAAGCTCAGCGAGGGAGACGCACGCAAAGTGGAAAAAATCGCCATCAAAGCCTGTAAGACCAAGCCGCCCGAGACGCATACGGACGCTTCCATATTGAACATGATGGAGAATGCCGGGCGCGATATCGAGGACGAGGCACTGCGCGAACAGCTGAAGGAATCCGGTCTCGGTACGCCCGCTACGCGCGCCGCCATCATTGAACGCCTGATCCAGATGGGTTACGCGCGCCGCTCCGGCAAGAAGTTGATTTCCACCGAAAAGGGACGCAAGCTGATCTCTGTGGTACCAGAACAGATTTCGTCCGCGGCTACCACCGGCAAGTGGGAACGCGCACTCTCCGCGATGGCCAACTACCAGGACGCGGAACTGCGCGCCGCCAAATCCGCCCGTTTTCTCAGCGGCATCGATCGCTTTTCCGTATTCCTGGTAGACGCGGCAAAGGCCGCAGGCGCAAATGTACAGTTTGAGAAGGAGGAATACCGCCCCAGGCGCAAGGCTGCGCGCCGTAGTCCTGCAAAAACTGCCGCGAAACCCGTTGCCAAAAAGAAATAAATAATTCTTCTCGGCAGGCAGGAATTTCAGCAGTAAACGTAGAATTAACTTTATACGGCAGCTGCAATGAATGATTATCAAGCGCCGATTATACGATAAAGGAGCGATTATTCATGAAGTTTGTTTATGCAAGCAAGGACATGGCCATCTCCGATAGCCTGAAATCCCGCGTAGAAAAAAAGCTGACCAAGCTCGAGCGCTACTTCCACGATGAGCCCGAAGCCACCGTACGCTTCAAGATGCAGAAGGGCGCACGCAACATTGCTGAAATCACCATGAATGCAAACGGCGTCATCCTGCGCGCTGAGGAGTCCTCCAACGATATGTATCTCTCCATCGACCGCGCCGTAGATAAGCTCGAAAGCCAGATCCGCCGTCATCGCACGAAGCTGGATAAGCGCCTGCGCACCACTGAGCTCGAACCCGTGAGCGAAACGCCCGCCTATGAAGAGCAGAATTACGATATTGTGCGCGTAAAGAAGTTCTCCATCAAGCCGATGTCCGTGGAAGACGCGATTACGCAAATGGAACTGCTTGGCCACGATTTCTTCCTTTTCCAGAATGAGGACAACGAGAACATGAACGTGCTCTATCGCCGTCACGACGGCACCTATGGTTTGCTTCAGCCTGATCTCTGAATTTCAAAAGCTTAAATATTATTTGCGCAATGGGGCGCGGGGCAATATTGCCCCGCACCCCATTAGTATACCTTTTTCTCCATCCGTCTGCGCTTCGGTAGCAGGCGCAGCCCTTTTG
>CAKUDW010000228.1 GCA_934645275.1 uncultured Clostridia bacterium | reverse complement strand
CTGGATACGCCGATGATCGACATCATCCACGGCAAGGGCACGATCGAAAAGCGCCTGCCTGCGATGCTGCGCATGTATTTGAAATTTGGCATCGACATGCGCGAAACGCCGATACTGATCTATCCCACGCTGCACTACCAGAACGGCGGTATCGAAATTACGGTAGACGGTCAGAGCGGGGTTGAAAATCTGTTTGTGGCCGGCGAAGCAGTGGGCGGCATTCATGGCCGCAATCGCCTGATGGGTAACAGTCTGCTGGATGTAATCGTATTCGGCAGAAATGCCGGTCAGCAGGCGGCAAAGAAGGCCGCTGGCGTGTATACCGGCAAGCTGACGCTCAAGCACGTCGGTGCTTATCAGGAAGAACTGGGAAAAGTTGGCGTGGAAAATCAGGCACCGTCGCCCAAACTGCTGCCCGATTACACGCGTAAGGTCTGAACCAAGATATAAGAGTACAAATAATGCCGCGGTATCCGGCAGGTTTTTTGCCGGATCGCGGCGAAAAGAAAAAGAGGCGGCTTGTCCGTGCTCACGTTGGGGGATATAATAACATATGAGTACGCTACTGGCGCTTTTCCTGATTGCTACGCTGGGCTATCTGGTGGGTGGAATCAGAATCAAGGGCGTTGAACTCGGCACTGCGGGCGTATTGCTGGTGGCACTGGTGTTTGGCCATTTCGGGGTTGAAATCCCATCCATCATCCGAAATTTCGGATTGGCCTGCTTTGTAGGCTCAGTCGGCTTCATTGCGGGGCCGAAGTTTTTCCGCGATTTCAAGAGTAATGCGGCGAGCTACATTCTGTTGGGTCTGGTCATCATTCTCTCCGGTGCGCTGATCAGTGTGCTGACGATTAAGCTGTTCGGCGTACAGGCTGAACTGTCGGTAGGTTTGCTCACCGGCGCGCTTACCAGCACGCCCGGCCTGGCTGCGGCACAGGAAGCTGCAGGAGAATTGGCCGATCTGGCGACTACCGGCTATGCGATCGCCTATCCCTTCGGCGTGATCGGCGTGGTACTGTTTGTGCAGCTGGTGCCGCGCATTCTGAAGGTAAATATGGATGACGAGCGCGCGCACTACGAGGCTGCGGCCACGGCGAAGATCAAGCGCTATGAGGGCAAGCTCTTCAAGTTTGATGCGGCAGGCTTCTTCGCCTTCATGGCAGCCATCACGCTGGGAATTCTGCTGGGCAGCGTCAAGATACCGCTGCCGGGCGGCGCGAATTTCTCGCTGGGTACTACGGGCGGCCCGCTGATTATGGGCCTGCTGTTCGGACACTTTGCGCACGCGGGGCATCTGGATCTGACCGTGCCGGTGGATGAGCTGAAAACTTTCCGCGAGCTGGGACTGATGCTGTTCCTGATCGGTGCGGGCGTCAGCGGCGGAGCGGGCTTTGTGGACACGCTGAAAGAGGAAGGGCTGATGCTTTTCGTCTATGGTGCGTTGATGACGCTTGCGCCCATGTTCGTGGGCTTCTTTGTGGCGAAGTATTTATTGAAGCTGCGGTTGCTGAATAACCTTGGTTCCATCACCGGCGGCATGACGTCTACCCCTGCGCTCGGTACGCTCATCAGCGTCGCAAAGACGGACGACGTGGCTTCCGCCTACGCGGCCACTTATCCCATTGCGCTGGTATCTGTCGTGCTATGTTCTCAGTTCATCGTGATACTCTTTGGATAAAATGTATTTACATATAGGAGGTATGTTGTTATGAAGATTATGATTTGCGTTGGTAGTACTTGCCATCTCTGCGGTTCGAAGAAGGTCGTTACCCGTTTCCAGGAGCTCGTGAACGAGCATCATCTGCAGGACAAGGTGGAGCTCTCTGGCAAGTTCTGCATGGGCAAGTGCGGCGAAGGCGTGAGCGTGGATATCAACGATACCGTATATTCCGTCAAGCCCGAGGAAGTGGATGAATTCTTCAAGCGTGAGGTGCTGGAGAAGCTTTAATTCGATTGGCTGCTCTTACCATATATGAATATCGTTGCCCGCAGAACCGGGCTGGGGGATACAGGCGTCCTCTGGTCAGTGGTTTTGCGGGTATCGTTGAAATTGTCGATCATGCATACCCGCCCTGAGTGGCGGCGTTTGGAGGAAAGCTATGAACGATATTATCAGGCTGCGCGATGTGGAATGCCGGGATTGCTACAAATGCATTCGCAACTGTCCGGTCAAGGCCATCCGCTATTCGGACGGCCGGGCCGAAATTGTGCCAAAAGAGTGCATTCTCTGCGGCGAATGCGTGGTCACCTGCCCGCAGCGCGGTGATTTCGTGTTCAGCCAAGTCACGGAAATTCGGGATATTATCGCTAGTGGCCGGCGCGTGGTGGCTAGCATTGCGCCTTCCTTCGTGTCCGATCTGCCGGTGGGCTCCATAGAGGGCATGCGCGCCACGCTGAAGGCACTGGGCTTTTATGACGCAGAGGAAACCGCCATTGGCGCGGAGATCGTTGCCAGGGAATATGAGCGTATCATGCGTGAGGACGATATGAGTGTGCTGATTTCCAGTTGTTGTACCTCTGTGGTTATGCTTATCAAGCGCTTCTATCCCCAGGTGCTGCCCTATCTGGCACCCGTAAAGAGCCCAATGCAGATTCACTGCGCAATGCTTAAACAGAAGTATCCGGACGCCTGCACCGTGTTCATTGGTCCGTGTTACGCCAAAAAGGGCGAGGCACTGCATTCCGAAGCGGTGGATTACGTACTCACCTTCTACGAACTGCATGAATGGATGCGCAGCGCGGGTGTGGAGCCGGTGAATATTCCCATACAGCCGGGCGACGGCAAGCGCGCGCGGCGCTATCCGCGCCAGGATGGGCTGGTGAAGGCCATGTCGCGCGTGGAAGGTTGGAATCGCGTGGCCATTGACGGCGTGAACGACTGCATTGCGGCGCTCAATGAGATCAACCATGGCGGCGTGTATAAAACCTTCATTGAAATGACGGCCTGCGAGGGCAGTTGTGTCAATGGTCCGGCCATTCGCAAGAATCGCTATGAGAACCGCATTCGCGGCACAGTGGCGGTCAATATGTATTCTGGAGACGATGATTTCAACGTTACCACGGATCTGCCAATTGCCTGTGAGCATCAGCCGGAGACGGTGCAGCGCAAGCACCCCGCAGAGGAGGAAATTCAGGCGATTCTTAAAAAATTGGGCAAGGATACGCGCAGAACGGCGCTCAACTGCGGCGTGTGCGGCTATGCCACCTGTCGCCAGATGGCGATGGCGATTTCTATGGGTATGGCGCAGATGGACATGTGTCTGCCATATCTGCGCGAACGTGCCGAATCACATTCGCGTGAGATTATTGATAATACGCTCGAAGCTGCCGATCAGTTGATTGAGAAGCAGATGCGCGTCGTGCAGGACATCGCGTCCATTCTGGGCGAAACCACGGCGGAGACGAAGGTGATGCTTACCCGGCTAAAGGAGGCGGTTCAGAGCGATGACTGAGCTTTACACGGATACCGGCTCCATG
>CAKUDW010000227.1 GCA_934645275.1 uncultured Clostridia bacterium | reverse complement strand
TCTATTCACCCCCAACAAGCAGAAGTATGGCCTGTCGAGGGGCGCGCTATACAGGTATTGACAGATATGGTAAAGGGCGGCCCGCGTATGCGGGCCGCCCTTTGGCATGATTACTTATGATACAGGCAGTTGGTCTGATATACAGGATCGTAGGTGATGTTTAGGCCAAGGCGCTTGAACATGTCCTCGTCCACCTGCGACAGGATCACGCTGGAATGCACTTCGCAGCCGTTAAGCTGATCCAGCGCGTCCATGGCGCGGGCGGCCAGAGGATCGGTCGCGGCGCTGATGGCCAGCGCAATCAGCACCTCGTTGGTGTGCAGCCGCGGGTTGCGATTGCCCAGGTGCGCCAGCTTCAGCTTCTGAATCGGCTCGATGGTGGCGGGGGAAATCAGTTTGATTTCATCGGCAATGTCCGCCAGTTCTTTCAGTGCGTTCAGCAGCGCGGCGGAGGACGCGCCCAGTAGGCTGCTGGTCTTGCCGGTCACGACTCGGCCATCAGGCAGTTCGATGGCCGTGGCGGGCTCGCCTGTGGCTTCGGCCACACGCCGCGCAGGCAGTACCGTGGCGCGCATCTCGGGAGAAATGCCCAGCGAATGCATCAGCAGTTCCTGTTTCTGAAGCTCAGCTGGTTCGGCCGTGCCCTCGCGCAGGGCGCAGGCACTCTTGAAGTAGCGGCGAATGATTTCGGCGCGCGAGGCCGCACAGCAGGCAGCGTCGTCCACGATGGCGTAGCCCGCCATGTTTACGCCCATGTCCGTGGGGCTCTTGTAGGGGCAGAAGCCATCGTAAATGCGTTCAAAGATCGCACGCAGCACCGGGAAAATTTCAATATCGCGGTTGTAGTTTACGGCGGTCGTGCCATAGGCCTCCAAATGGAAGGGGTCGATCATATTTACATCGTTGAGATCGGCGGTGGCGGCCTCGTAGGCAAGATTCACCGGATGCTTCAACGGCAGATTCCAGACGGGGAAAGTTTCAAATTTTGCGTAACCGGCCTGCACGCCGTGCTTGTGTTCGTGGTAGAGCTGCGACAGGCAGGTGGCCATTTTGCCGCTGCCGGGGCCCGGCGCAGTGACGACCACCAGCGAACGCGTGGTTTCGATGTAGTCGTTTTTGCCGTAGCCATCGTCGCTCACAATGCCGGGCACATTGCCCGGATAGTCCGGAATGCGGTAGAGACGGTAGACGCGCAGACCGAGCTTCTTCATGCGGGCCTCAAAGATTTCGGCGGAGGGCTGGCCGGTGTACTGTGTGATGGCAATTGCGCCCACATACAGGCCAAAGCCCCGGAACACATCTACCAGGCGCATTACATCTGCGTCGTAGGTAATGTCCAGATCGCCGCGCTTCTTGTTTTTCTCGATGTCGTTGGCGTTGATCGCGATTACGATTTCAGCCTGGTCCTTCAGTTCCAGCAGCATGCGGATTTTATTATCCGGCGCAAAGCCCGGCAGCACGCGCGAGGCGTGATAATCGTCGAACAGCTTGCCGCCGAATTCCAGATACAGCTTGCCGCCAAATTGGGAAATGCGCTCACGAATTTTTGCGGATTGCAGCTCAATATACTTTTGCGAATCAAAACCGGGCTTGTTCATGGTTTCCCCTCCAAAACAGTTTTTCATTTGAATTACAATTACATATAAAAGCGGACACCCTCGCGGGGTGCCCGTTCAATTTTTGTGCCCTTCCCAATATAGCATGCTTTGACAATGCACGCAAGAAAGCTTAGGTAAATTCCGATGCTTTTGCCGCGCGGAGAGGAAGTCAGCTGCGAATCAGCAGTTCGGCAATCTGCACGCAATTTGTGGCCGCGCCCTTGCGAATCTGGTCGCCGCAGCACCAGAGCGTCAGACCGCGTTCATCGTCGATCAAATCGCGGCGGATGCGGCCGACGTAGACCAGATCCTGATCGCCGGTATCCAACGGCGTGGGGTAATTGCGGCCATTCAGGTCATCGACCAGCACGCAGCCGGGCGCGCTTTTAACCGCCGCGCGCGCCTGTTCCACGCTGATGGGATCGCGGGTGACAAACTGCGCGGAAATGGAGTGGCTGCGCATCACGGGCACGCGCACGCAGGTGCAGCACACCTTCAGTTCCGGCAGGTGCATGATCTTGCGTCCCTCGTTCTGCATCTTCATTTCCTCGGTGGTGTAGCCGTTTTCCAGCTCAGAGCCGATTTGCGGAATCACGTTTGAGAGAATCTGGCAGGGGAACACGCTGCGCTCCAGCGCTTTGTCCGCGGCATAGGCCTGAATCTGATTTTCAAGCTCGTTCATGCCATCCAGACCCGCGCCGGAAACGGCCTGGTAAGTACAGGCCACAATGCGTTCGATGGGCGAAAGGCGGCGAATACCGCTGAGCGCCACCATGGTAATGATGGTGGAACAATTCGGGTTAGCGATGATTCCGTGATGCGCCAGTGCGTCTTCGGGGTTGATTTCGGGCACTACCAGAGGCACGTCGTCCACCATGCGGAAGGCGGAGGAATTGTCGATGAACACTGCGCCCGCGGCCACGATGGCCGGCGCAAACTTCTGCGCCATGGCGTTGCTTACCGCACCGAGTACGAAATCCATGCCGCTGAAGGAAGCCTCCGTAGCCTCCTCAATGGCGATAGTCTGTCCTTTAAATTCTACGCTCTTACCGGCACTGCGCGCGCTCGCCAGCGGCAGCAATTTGCCGACGGGAAAGTCGCGTTCCTCCAATACGCGGATCATCTGCTGGCCGACGGCGCCGCTCGCGCCAAGCACGGCCACATTATACTGCTTCTTCATAAAAAGGTCGCCTCCCTCAGTTCATAAAGCCTTCATAGAGCGTGCGAATGGTGCGCTCAAAGTCCTTGTTGTCTACGCCGACAATGATGCTGATTTCCTCGGAGCCTTGCGCGATCATGCGGATGTTGATGTTGTTTTCGCCCAGTGCGCCGAAGAGTTTGGCCGAGCTGCCCGGCACGCTGACCATTCGGCGGCCCACCGAGGCGATCAGCGCGATGTTGTCGTCCATCTTGATGCGGTCGGGTTTGAGCTCGCGCTTGATATCAGCGATGATATCGTAGATGCGATCGTTGATCTGCGCCGTGGGTAGCACTACGTTAAAGCTGTCCACACCCAGTGTGATGTGCT
This sequence comes from uncultured Clostridia bacterium, assembly GCA_934645275.1. The sequence goes on along the minus strand of CAKUDW010000227.1, from coordinate 352 downwards.
CGACTTCTACCTTGTACATTTCCAGCATTTCCAGTGTGCGGCGGATGATGCGGGTATCGGTAGAGATGTGCTTCTTGTAGATGGTGAGCACGGTGAAACTCCTGCGGCCGGCAATGCCGGTAATCAGGCCGCTGGAGGCCGTGGCATCGTCTATGGAATCCAGAATCATCGTGCCCGCATCCTGCGGACGATTGGTGTTGCGAATGTTCAGCGGAATGTTCTTTTCCTTCACCGGCAGTATGGATTCCTCGTGCAGCACCGAAGCGCCCATGTACGATAATTCGCGCAATTCCTGATAGGTGATGAATTCGATGGGTTTCGGATTGCTGACTACCTTCGGATCGGCCATCAG
>CAKUDW010000226.1 GCA_934645275.1 uncultured Clostridia bacterium | reverse complement strand
CTCATGCCGTATTCCGTCACCATGCCGCGCGCGATCTCCGTAGCACGCTTGATGTCGCTCGAAGCGCCGGTGGAAATATCGTTAAACACGATGGCTTCCGCCACGCGGCCACCCATCAGGCTGGCCATCTGTGCACGCATTCGTGCGGTGGTCACATAGCTGAATTCCTCCTGCGGCAGATACATGGTGTAACCACCTGCTTGGCCGCGTGGAATGGTGGTGATTTCATGTACCTTATCGCATTCTGGAATGTAGTAGGACACGATGGCATGACCGCCTTCATGGTAGGCTACCAATCGCCGGTCCATGTCGGTAATCTTCTTGCTGCGCTTTTCGGGGCCAGCTACCACGCGGGTGACGGCTTCCTCAATGGCGGCCATGGTGATTTCGCTCTGATTCCTGCGCGCGGTGAGCAGCGCAGCTTCGTTCATCACGTTCATTAGATCTGCGCCGGTGAAGTACGGCGTGCGCCGTGCCAGCACCTTCAGATCCACGTCCTTGGCCAGCGGCTTGTTGCGCGCATGTACCTTCAGAATCTCTTCACGGCCAATGACATCCGGGTAATTGACGACGATGCGCCTGTCAAAGCGGCCGGGGCGCAGCAACGCCGGGTCGAGTACGTCGCTGCGGTTGGTGGCGGCCATAATAATCACGCCTTCATTATGGGTGAAGCCGTCCATTTCCACCAGCAACTGATTGAGCGTTTGCTCGCGCTCGTCGTGTCCGCCGCCCAGACCAGCGCCGCGCTGGCGGCCGACAGCGTCGATTTCATCGATGAATACGATTGCGGGGGCGTTTTTCTTGGCCTCAGCGAACAAATCGCGCACGCGGCTAGCACCCACACCGACGAACATTTCCACGAAGTCTGAACCGGAAATGGTGAAGAACGGTACGTCCGCTTCGCCAGCCACGGCGCGGGCCAACAGCGTTTTGCCTGTTCCGGGAGGGCCGACCAGCAATATGCCCGTCGGAATCTTTGCGCCAACGCGGGTGAACTTCTTTGGGTTCTTCAGGAACTGCACGATTTCGGCCAGTTCTTCCTTTTCCTCGTCCGCGCCGGCCACATCCTTGAAGCTGACCTTGTTGGACGCGGGATCAGTCTGGCGCGCACGCGATTTGCCGAAGCCCATCATGCCGCCCTTGCCGCCGGTCTGCTGGCGCATCAGGAAGAACCAGAGCAGCGCAAACAGCACCATCGTTACAATCAGCGGCAGCCATTCAGATATCCAGGAGGCCTGCTGCGGCAGTTCCGTGGCAAAGCTGAAGGCGTATTCGGTGGGACGCACTTCGTGGCCCAGCACATCTGTATAGATTTTGTTGACGTCCGAATAGAACTGCTCCTCGCTCGGCACGATGACGGTGAAGTCATACTGTGTCGGGAACTGCGAAGCGGGGATACTGCTGCCTTCCTTGAGACCGTAGAGCGTCTTTTGCTGAATCACGATGCTCTGAATGGTCATTTCGCGCTGGTCGGACAAAAGCTCCTCGCCATTTGCTGCGCGCAAATCAGCTTCAACCCATTCTAGAAATTCGGAATAGCTCAGCTTGATCGACTGCGACGGGGTATCGTAGCCCAACATCCAGACCACGGCCAGTATCGCGCATAGCAACAGCAGATACATGATCGGGCCCTGCAATAAGCGTTTCTTCTTTTTCAAACCGGAATCCTCACTTTCAGATTAACAGACACCAATATGATTCTATACCGGTAATTTAAACACAGTATGAACCGCCGCGGCTCATTCGCCGCTGTATACCTCCGGCTTAAGCACGCCGATATAGGGCAGGTTGCGATAGAGCTCGGCATAGTCCAAGCCATAGCCCACCACGAATTCGTCACCCACCACAAAGCCGGAATAATCAGATTTCAACGTGATGCCGGGCGCGCGGCGCGCAGGCTTGTCCAGCAGGGTACACAGGCGGATGCTGGCTGCGCCGCGCGAAGCGAGCATTCGGGTGAGGTAGCTCAGCGTGAAGCCCGAATCCACGATGTCCTCCACGATGATCACGTCCTTGCCTTCGATAGAGGTGGAAAGATCCTTGCGAATTTCGACCTCGCCGGATGACTTGGTCTTGTTGCCATAGCTGGAAACGGCCATAAAATCCATCGTCAGCGGAATCGGGATATTGCGCAACAGATCCGTGTAAAACATCACGGCGCCCTTCAGAATGCACACCATCGTGGGGGTCTTTCCGGCGTAGTCGCGGGCGATTTCAGCGCCCATTTCGCGGATGCGCTTTTGCAGCTGTTCTTCAGAAATCAGAATCTTCGCGATATCGTTCTTCATACAAGCCAACCTCCGGTCTCTTCATCGGTAATGTTATATAACTTCAGGCGCAGCATGCGCCGGGTGTTCGGAGAAATTTTTGCCTCTTCGGCAATGCCAACGCCACAGACCCACAGCACGCGGTCGCCCACTGCCACCAGCGGCAACACATCGCGCAGCGGCCGATCGATGCGCCGGTCGATCAGATAGTCCGAAAGCAGGCGGTCGCCGGGCGCGCCCAGCGGATGAAAGCGGTCGCCGTCGCGGCGCGTACGCAGTAGCGCGCCCCGCAGTGCATCTGCGTTCAGCAGTTCGTCGCGCGAATCATCAGGTACGATTTCACCATCGCCCGGTGCTGCCAATATGCGGCATATGCCCTCAAGCGTCGTCCAACCGCAAAAATTCAGTGCGGCGGGCGCGGCTTTTTTTGCGTCCTTCTGGAGAAAATACAGCGCAGTGGGCGTCTTTTCCGCAATTAATTCGCGAGAAAGTTCCGTTTTACCGCGCGGCTTCGTGCACAGGGCGATCAGTTCGTCAAGTTTTGCGCCGCAGAGTGTGCTTCCGGCAATTTCACGAATCGCGCGTCGAAGTATCGCTTCATGCGGCCGGGGTTCAAGCCGCAGGCGCATGCCGTAGGGACCGGCATCGCGGTTCGTTTCCAGAAAATAACGCGTCTGCGCGGCCATATAGTCGCTTTCGACGCGCGCGTAACTCGCGAAGCGTGCGATGGCCTCAGCGGCTCCGGGATAGCATTCCTCAATCTGTGGGAATACATTCAGACGCAAGATGTTTCGCGGCGTATCCGCTTCGGTATTGGTCTGATCTTCACGCCAGCTAAAGCCGCGCGCGCGCAGAAATGCGGTCAGCTCGCACTTTTTCAATCCCAGCAGAGGCCGATAGAGCCGCCCGGACAAGCGCGCCATGCCGCACACGCCGTCCGGCCCCGCGCCGCGCAGCAGATGCATTAATACGGTTTCGGCCTGATCGTTCAAGTGGTGTGCCAGCGCGATATAGTCCGCGCCGCAGCGGCGCATTGCGTCATTCAAGAAGGTGTAGCGCGCGTCTCTGGCGGCAGTTTCGAGCCCTACGCCGCGTTGCCTCGCCAACGCGGGAATGTCGATGCGTTCCTCAATCAGCGAGATGTCAAGCTCCTTGCAGAATGCGCGGCAGAAAGCCGCATCCGCATCCGCATCCACACCGCGAATCATGTGGTTCAGGTGCGCAGCGCTCAGCTTTAGCCTACA
>CAKUDW010000225.1 GCA_934645275.1 uncultured Clostridia bacterium | reverse complement strand
CACCGAGGCCAGCGGCACCGGCAACATGAAGCTGATGCTCAACGGCGCGGTTACGCTGGGTACGCGCGACGGCGCGAACATCGAAATCTTTGAACAGGCGGGCGAGGAAAACAACTATCCCTTCGGCGCGACGGTGGAGGAGCTCAACGCCATCCGCGAGAGCTATGACCCGAAGGCCATCTATGAGACCTACGCGCGCATTCGCCGCGCGGTGGACGCGCTGGCTGATCCCGAGATTACGGGCGAGGCGGGCGATCCGAAGCGCGAGGGCGACATCGTCGAGCTGCGCACGGCGCTGCTCGAAGGTGCAAGCTGGCACCGGCCGGATCACTATTTCCTGCTGAAGGACTTCCCTGCCTATCGTGAGGCGCGGCTGCGTGCCCTGCGCGATGCGGCGGAAGCACCGGCCGAATTTGCGAAGAAGTGCCTGCATAACATCGCGGGCGCGGGTAAATTTTCCTCCGACCGTACGATTCAGGAGTATGCGCGGGAGATTTGGTTTATCTGATATTATCCGCTTCTGTCTTAATATAGACGCGGCGACTCTCTTTAAGAGGGTCGCCGCCTCTGCTTGTCAAAAAAAAGATTTTGACGAGCCTGTGGACGGGGAAGCGAGCTCCTCCGCTACTGCTACCCTGTTCAGCTTTTTTTCGATAGATTGAACAAAACCGGAGCTTTGCGCATTCGGCGGCTCTTGCAGAGAGACGCAGGCAGTTTATTTTTGCGCTTCGGCAGCACAATATCTTAATGATATATTTTCCGGATGCAGGCTTGACAAATACAAAGGAATGGAATAATATATGCACTGTTCAATATTGAACAATTCAAAATTGAAGGAGCGAACGCGCAATGCAGTTCAATGCGACGGCCGCCGCCTTTTTCGAGCATGCTAACAAAATGATGGACGCTTACGCCGCCACGCTTCAGCCGCTGTGCGAACAGGCGGGCATGCCGCTGATGGCGTTGGACATACTGCTGTTTCTGGCCAATAATCCGGATCACAGCACTGCGCGGGAGATCTGCCGGATGCGCGGATTCAAGCCCGGCATCGTTTCATTTCATGTGGAACGGTTGGCGGGCGAGGGATTGCTGCGGCGCGAGGCCGTACCCGGGGACCGGCGCAAGACGCGGCTGGTATGTACTGAGGAGGCGGCAGAGCTGATCGAGCAGGGGCGCGAACGGCAGCGGGGCTTTGCGCAGCGTCTGCTGCTTGGATTGAGCGATGCGGAACTGGCGGCGCTTCGGCATTGCATGGATGTGATTGACAAGAACATTGCGGAGATTCGCGCGGACGGCGCAAAGCGCGCCGCCGGCAAGCAACAGGAGGGAAGTGGAAAAAATGCTTAAACTGTTTAAGAATATGCGCAGGCGAGAGGTACTGATGGCGGCGCTCTGCGCCCTGCTGGTGCTGGGACAGGTATACTTTGACCTGACTTTGCCTGACTACATGACCGATCTGACCGCGCTGATCAAGACGCAGGGCAGTCAGACGGCAGATATACTGTCCGTCGGCGCGAAGATGTTGCTGTGCGCGCTGGCGAGCGCGGTGCTGGCGGTGGCCTGTGGGTATCTTTCGGCTAGAACCGCGTCCGGCTTCAGTTATACGCTTCGCAAAAAGCTGTTTAATCATGTGATGGATGCAGGCAGTGAAGAGATGCAGGATTTTTCCGTACCCAGTCTGATCACCCGCACCACGAACGATATTACGCAGATCCAGATGATCGTGTCCATGGGCTTGCAGATGCTGATCAAATCGCCGATCATGGCGGTCTGGGCGGTCGTCAAGATTTTGGGCAAGAGCTGGGAACTTTCGGCGGTCACGGCGGGCGTGGTGGTGCTCATATGCGCCACAGTATTGGCCGTGATGCTCACCTGTATCCCGCGCTTTCGCATTGTGCAGCGGCTGACGGATAAGATTAATCGCGTGGCGCGCGAAAACCTGACGGGCATCAGCGTGGTGCATGCCTTCAACGCCGAGGATTATCAGAACCGAAAGTTCGACGTGCCGAGTTCGGAGATGTTTTCCATACAGATGAAGAACCAGAAACTGTTTTCCGTCATTCAACCGACGATGCTGTTGGGCATGAATGGCATTTCACTGGCAGTGTACTGGCTGGGCGCAGCGCTAATTAATCAAATATCCACGACAGATATGGCGGCACGGCTCACGATGTTTGGAAACGTGGTGGTGTTTGGCACCTATGCGACGTATGTGATTATGTCGTTTATGATGTTGGTGATGATATTCATGCTGTTGCCGCAGGCTCAGGTATCGGCGGAGCGCATAGGCGAGGTGCTGGACTGCAAACCGCACATCGTCGAGGGCGGTACGACCGGCGGTACGGAACGCGGCAGCGTGGAATTCCGCGATGTTTCGTTCCGCTATCCGCATGCGGCGGATGATGAGCTGAGTCACATCAGCTTCAAGGTGAGCCGCGGTGAAACGCTGGCGATTATCGGCGCGACCGGCAGCGGCAAGACGACGCTGGTCAGTCTCATTCCCAGGTTCTACGACGCGACTTCTGGCGAGGTGCTGGTGGATGGCGTGAACGTGAAAGATTACGCTTTCGACGCACTCTACGATAAGTTGGGTTATGTGACGCAGAAGGCCGTACTCTTTTCCGGCAGCATTCGCGAAAATGTGTTCTTTGGCGAAAGCGCCGCGGAGCAGGACGACGCAGCGCTTTGCAGCGCAATCGAACTTTCACAGGCGAGCGAGTTCGTGGACAAGTTGCCCGACGGCACGGCGCATCGCATCGCGCAACTGGGTCGCAACGTGTCCGGTGGGCAGAAGCAACGGCTCTCCATTGCGCGTGCGCTGGCGCGAGATCCTGAAATACTGGTGTTTGACGATTCATTCTCTGCGCTGGATTATCGCACCGACGCGAAGCTGCGCGCGGGTCTTGCCGAAAAACTGACCGCAACCACAAAGATCATTGTCGCCCAGCGCATCAGCACCATTCGCCATGCGGATAAAATTATCGTACTGGACCACGGAGAAATGGCGGATATGGGCACCCATGATGAGCTGATGAAGCGCTGCGCGGTCTATCGCGAAATTGCGGAATCACAGCTCAGTGCAGCTGAATTGGCATGAGAGGGGAGGCAAAAAGCATGAAAAAGCATGAAAGTGGGCGCGGCATGAAATCGGCGCTGCTGAAAACCGGCGGCTATCTGCGCGGCAGCGCGGGTCTGATTCTGGGCGCGTTGATATTGGCGGCGGCAGGCGCAGCGCTCACCATCGCCGGGCCGAACAAAATTGGCGAAATTGCAAATCTGATTTCAGAAGGCCTGATGGGTGGTATCGACATGAAGGCCATTGCGCGGGTCGGCGTGGGGTTGGCCATTATCTATGGACTCAGCGCGTTGTTTACCTTTATTCAGCACTATGTAATGGCCACGGTGACGCTGAAAATGTCCTACAGGATGCGCGGAGAACTTTCCCAAAAAATCAACCGCGTACCGCAGAAGTACTTTAACTTCCATGCGCAGGGCGACATCCTGAGCTGTAT
>CAKUDW010000224.1 GCA_934645275.1 uncultured Clostridia bacterium | reverse complement strand
TGGCTTTGCATGTGCCGAGGCGGGCGATGCGCCTGCGCCGCAGGAAGCGGCACAGGTTACGCCTGTGCCCGAAGCTGCGGCGGTACCGACACAAGAGTCGTCCGCCGAGCCCACGCAGGAACCTGCTGCGGCTGAACCGTCGCAGTCGCCGGCCGCGGAACCGACGGCAGTACCATCCACGGAGCCGACGCCCGCATCGTCTGAACAGCCGACGGCGGCGCCTTCCGCAACGCCTACGGGCACGCCTGTACCGTCGGGCGATTGCTGGCTGTTGGATGACAGCAACGCGCGCGTGGAGCGGGGGAGTCTATCCGAAATTCTGCGCAGGGTTGGAAAGATGTCCGTGCAGGTTTCGACGAAGGAAACGGTTGTGCTGCGCGATTTTCCGCTCGCGCACCTTTCTGAAATCAGGCTGACGCCCGACCCTGAAGATTTCAGCGGCGATTGGCGCGTCGTATGCGCGCGCAGCAGCGATATTGGGGATGAAATTACTCAGGAGCAGATGAATGCATTCGCGCAGGACGAACTGGGCGATGTGTACATATGGGTGGTTGAAGTCAGCGCCGGACCTACAGCAACGCCCACGGCGCAACCTACCCAGGCGCCGTTGAAGCTTACGGTGGACGCGCGGGATTACCGCGCTGACGCGTGGAGCTGCGTGCAGCCGCGTTTCGTGCTCAGCGGTATTCCGGAGGGCGACCGCCTGTGCAGCTATGTAGCGGTAGTGCTGAACGACCGCTTCATCGTGCTCTCGGACGGCGAATATGTGCCCCTTGAGGAGGGCGTGTACGCGCTGCGCTTCGCGCTTCTGGATGGTATGGGCGATGTGGCTGACAAGTCCGAGACTTATGCATTGCGGCTGGATTACACCGCGCCGGAGTTAACGATTGAGCCGAGCGCCACAAAGAATTACAGCATGACGATTTCGATGTCGGATTCCGGAAGCGGTCTGGACGCATTGTCTCTGGATGGCGGCGAAACCTGGATCGACGCAGGCAATCTTTCTACATATGAGTACACGGCGAAGAAAAAGACGGTATTTCCGGCGAATACGATATTGCTGCGTGACCTTGCAGGCAATGTCAGTGCCAACGAAACAGAAATAACGCTGGCTAAGCTGTCCTATGGCGGCGGGGGCGGCGGCAGTTCCGACGCTACGAAGAAGAAGGAGCATGCCAGTGGCAGCGGCGATACGACCGTCTATAATACATACGACTTGCAGCTGCCCGAGGGCGAAATGAAGCGCCTTGCCTTCGGCGGCGAGGAAGTGGATTTGACGCTTGCAGCGAACGGTGAACCGGCGCAGTTCAGCGGCAGTCTGGTGCGCTGGGCGCGCAGCGCGACCGCAGCCAATACGGCGGACGTTGCTGCAACTGCGCCGGATACACTGGTGCTGGCGGCCGATACGTCGATGTCTGGCGGCGATGTATGCGCCTATTCCTGGAAGGTCAACGGCGCGGTGCTGCGCAAGCTGTACAACAGCGATATTGCCTATCTGGCGCTGCGTGCAGGCGATTCGATGGTGAGTCTGCCCACCGCGGGCTTTTCGGGCGGCACGCGTTATGCAGAAATGAAAATGGAAGGCGTATCTACGGTGGCGTTTGAATATGAGATTCAGATGACGATTGCACCGGATATGCCGTCCGATCCGCTGCATCCGGGCACGGTTTCCATTACGGCTACGGTAAACGGCGAGCGTTTTGAAATGCGCGGCCGCACGGAAACCCCGGAAATGTATCTCTGCGATGTGTGGGATGGCCCGGCAGACATGCCCGATTACCCCTACGGCGCTTATCCGGGTCTTGCTGAAACGAAGGATGCGGAGGAATAAAACATGACTGGAAAGAGGATTCTGGCGGCATTGATCGCGCTGTGCCTGTTGCCCTGCTGTGCGCTGGCCGAATTGTCATTTGACGGCAGCGTTGTCTCCGCGGGCTCAAAGCCTGTACGCGCGCCGTTTGGTGGCATCGTGGGCGATGTGAAGCTGCGTGCGGGAGATCTGGTAAAGGTGGGGGATATCGTGGCCTCCATGCTCACCACGCGCGTGTACGCGCCGCAGGACGGCACGGTCAGCAGCGTATTCGCCCAACCCGGCGACGGCGCGGAGGGCATTACCAAGCGCTATGGCGCGGTGCTCTATATTGAGCCTGTGGATCGCTACACTGTGGCGGCCACCACGGAAAAGGCCTACAACAGCAGCGCGACCAAGTATGTGCATATTGGTGAAAAGGTGTACTTGAGCTGCACGCAGGATGGTACGCACCGCGGCAGCGCGCGCGTGACCGGCGTGGAAAATGCGGACGAAGCGGGCGTGACCAAGTATACGCTGGAGGTGACCGGCGGCGATTTCTATATCAGCGAGACGGTTGGTATTTTCCGCAGCGCGGATTACGCATCCGCCAGCCGGATTGGGCGCGGCGTGGTTAGCCAGGCAACAGCCATTGCCGTGGACGGTACCGGCAGTATACTGAAGATGCATGTTGCCGCAGGCGATACGGTGGAACGCGGTCAGCTGCTGTTTGAGTGTGTGGACGGTACGCTGGATGGCCTCTACGCCGGCGACAGCGACGTCGCTTCGGATGTGGCGGGCATTGTAGCCACAGTGGATGTGCAGAACGGCGCGACCGTTACAAAGGATGCCAATCTGATAACCGTTTATCCGCTCGATTCGCTTCAGATAGAGGCGCAGGTTGACGCGCTGGACATCGCTTCCATTCATCCGGGCGACGCAGTGGAAATTGAGTTCGATCTCGATCCGGACGCATTGAAGCGCTATCCCGGCACAGTAGAGAGCATTTCGTACGTCAGTTCCGGCGAGGGGAACCAGAAGTATTACAGCGCCTACATTTCCTTTGAGGCCGATGAGAATGTTCGTCTGGGTCTGCCGGCCATCGTGTATTTGCTGGACGCGGGCGATTCTGAGAATTCAAATTCATAAACTGAAGGAGAACAGACCATGAAAAAGATGATGATTGCACTTTGCTGCCTGATTTTGGCGGCTGCGGTGCTGCCCTGTGCGCTGGCCGCGCAGGGAGATGCAAACCTGGCGATGAACCTCAACGACCAGGCTTCCGATTCCATTTCCGGCGGCTGTGTGCTGGACGGTACATTGTATCTTCAGGGTTATCTGGGACTGTACGTGTGGAAACCGGGCGAGGCCGACGTGACGGCTTATCCCTATGATATTGATCGCTACAATGCGGTTGATTCACTGTATTCGAATGTGCAGAATATTGCGACCGACGGCGAAAAGCTGTACGCGATCCTGAGCGTTACCAGTATGGCGCCCGACGGCAGTGATGATTACGAGCAGACTGCCGAAATCCGCGAACTGACGCTGGAAGATGGCAAGGCCGTCTTCGGCGAAGCGACGAATATTGACAGCGGTGATTTGAAGGTTGAAAATCGCTATGGCAGCTATATTTCCAGCTTTAACAACTGCACGATGGTTGGAGACACGATTTTCGGCACCGTATGGGACGATTCCGGCAATCTGAAGCTCTATGGTATGAAGTT
>CAKUDW010000223.1 GCA_934645275.1 uncultured Clostridia bacterium | reverse complement strand
TGTACGGCGCTGATTTGGACGATGCGCAGCGTACAGCTTTCAAGCGCGCATACGATGATTTCTGGGGTAGCGACAAATATATCCGAAGTGATCCCTACCGCGGCATGGCTTCAGAATACAATTCGGAAATAGACGGCTTCCCGGCTGAACTGGTAGCGTCGCTCTGGCACGTGGACAAGCTCAGCAGTTTCGGCGGATAAGCGAAAATCAGGAGGTTTACGGCTGATGAAGAGATGGTTGGCACTGGTACTGGCGCTTTTGCTGGCGCTTGGCTGTGCACAGGCGATGGCTGCATCGAAGGTGGTTAAGCCGGGCAATGATTTCTATTATCTGGATACGGCGAACGTGCTCTCAGAGGCCACTGAGGGTGAAATCTATTTCAGCAACGTGCGGCTATATGAGGCTTGCGGCGCACAGATCGTTGTGGCGGCCCTTGACAGCATTGGCGGCGCGGATATTTACGATTATGCGGTAGAACTATTCAATTCCTGGGGCATCGGTTCGGTGGATAAGAACAATGGCCTGCTGCTTCTGATGGCCATTGAGGAAGAAGATTATTACGCGTTGGCCGGCTCCGGCATCGACGGTGTGTTTTCCTCCAGCGAACTCAAGCGGATGTACGACGACGATCTGGAAACGGATTTTGCCGCTGGACGCTACGATGCGGGTGCAAGGAAGTTCTTTGAAGCTGCGCTTGTGAAAATGGCGGATTATTATAACCTGAGCATTACGCCTGAGGACGGTATACAGGATTACCGCAGCTATATTTCCGAATCCAGCGTGCAGTCTGGCGGCGTTGCTTTGGAAGAACAGCGGCACTCATACAGCGGCAACGCGCGCACGCAAGGCTATTATTCCGAATCCAGCGACGGCGGCTTCCTTTCTACGCTGCTGTTGATACTGGTTCTATTGGCGGTTATCGGCATGATTTCTAAGGTACGCGGCGGTGCGTTCTGGTTCTGGCGGCCCACGTTTTTCTGGCCAATCTTCGGGCCGCGGCGCCGTCCGCCACGTCCGCCGCGCTGGGGCGGTCCTGGCCCGTGGGATAACGGCCCACGTGGTCCACGCGGGCCTCGCGGCCCCAGAGGTCCGATGAGCGGCGGTCCTAGTCCACGTTCGCCTCGCGGCGGAGGCTTTAGCGGCAGTAGCCGTGGCGGCTTTGGCGGTGGTTTTGGTGGTGGCGGCCGTAGTGGTGGGTTCGGCGGCTTCGGTGGTGCTTCAGGCGGTGGTGGCCGCAGCTTTGGCGGCGGCGCCGGGCGCGGGCGGCACTGATACTGAACACACTCAGATAAAACAGGCAGATGCTTGCGGCACGGTGAATATGCCGCAGGAGCATCTGCCTTTAAAATTTCGTACGGGGGATTGCATAAATGAGCACTCCATGCTATAATTGGTACGTGTACCACTCAAACAAATGAGGTGATCGGTATCCCGAGAAGGTACGATCGAGCTGATGCAAAGCGTCGCATACTGGCGGCCTGTGTTCATCTATTTCTTGAAAAGGGCTATACAAATACCACGATAGCCGAAATATTGCGCGAAGCTGACGTATCCAGCAGTACATTCCAGAACATTTTTCGCGCCAAGGACGGCGTGCTGGTAGAGCTTGTGGAATTTATGTTTGCCGGGCAATTTGGAGTGGCGCAGCAGCTTACGGCTTCGGTACTTGGACCTGCTTGCGTATATGCAGTGGAAACGGCGATACAGCTCACGCTGACGGAGCTGAATGAGAATCTGCGGGATATATACATTGAAGCTTATACCCATAAGGATACGCTGGACTATATTCACGCGCACATGGCCTGTGAACTGCAACGCATCTTTGCCAGTTACTTACCGGATTACACAGAGCGTGATTTTTATGAGCTGGAAGTTGGTTCGGCGGGAATCATGCGCAGCTATATGGTCTGGCGCTGTGATATGCAGTTTACTCTGGAGTGGAAACTGCGCCGCTTTCTGGAAATGACGCTGAACGTGTATTCTGTACCGCCAGATGAGCGTGACTGCATCATTGAATTTGTGACTGGCTTGAATATTGCTGAAACGGCGCGTCAGGCTATGGAAGAATTATTTGAATCGCTTGCAATGCGATTTGATTTTTCGTTGAAACAGGGGTTCGCGAGACATCCAGAAAATTAGGAGGAATAGGAATGAAAAAATGGCTCAAAAGGACGTTGATCGTACTGCTTGTATTGGTGATTGCCGCTGTTGCCGCGTTTACAGGGCTCTATTTTACGCGCTTCAGGACCATATCAGGAATTGAGAAGATTACCTCCTATGACGACTATAACCTTTATCGTATGGATATCAAGTACGATTACAGCATTGACGATATCATTGCGCACGGCATAAACGATAATCAGAGCATGATCGATGCAATTTTGGCCGAGGCGCTTCCGGTTTTGCCCATATCCATGAAGGCGCCCAGTTTCGGTTGCAGTGCGTTTACCATTGACGACGCCGAGGGTGACGTGCTGATGGGCCGCAATTACGATTTCAAGAACGATACCTCCGCCATGCTGGTGTATTGCACGCCGAAGGATGGCTACAAATCCGTAGCCTTTGCGGCGCTGGACAACGTGTCCGCCAATGTGCCAGAGCAGAGCATCGCCAAGAAGCTGGCCTGCCTGACTGCGCCGTTCATCTGTCTGGATGGCATGAATGAAAAGGGCGTGTCCATTGCGGTGCTGACGCTCGACAGCGAGCCGACCTTCCAGCAGACCGGCAAGCCTGTTATTTTCACGACATTGGCCATTCGGTTGGTGCTTGATCGCGCCGCTACGACGCAGGAAGCGGTCGACCTGCTCGCGCAGTACGATATGTTTGCCACCAGCGGCAGAGACTATCACTTTTACATTACCGACGCTTCTGGCGACGGTCGTGTCGTGGAGTATGACTGCGAGAGCGAAACGCGTGAAATGGTAGTTACGCCGATGCGCGCCATCACGAATTTTTATGGCATGTATGTGGATAAGGTAGAACCCAATCAGCACAATGGCATTTATGGTCACGGCCGCGAACGCTACGACGACATCGAAGCCGTGCTGGACGCTGACGTTGGAAATGAAACCCGCGACACCGCGTGGCGGGCGCTGCAGGCCGCTTCTCAGCTGCCTAGCCCGGAAGATATTACCAGCAATACGCAGTGGTCCATCGTGTATGACGATACTGCGCTGACTGCCGAATTCGTGCTGCGGCGCGATTGGGACAACAGTGTTTCCTATGACCTGGGCACCAACACGTTGAAATAACGAATGCCTTCATTGCTGCGCAGTCTCCGATAGAGGGGGCTGCGCTTTTTATGGATAGGAGTCTATGAAAATGGAGTTTCCCAGACCGCTGCAAAAAAAGTTTGCAATTTTTTTTGAAAAGGTATTGACAAAATGCCTGTCTGGATTATAATAGTCAAAGAAAGTCAAAGATGATGATTTTCAAATGAACCCGAAAGGGGGCCGTTTAATGAACGCCGAAAAATATACACAGAAATCGCTTGAAGCAGTGCGCGAAGCACAGGAA
>CAKUDW010000222.1 GCA_934645275.1 uncultured Clostridia bacterium | reverse complement strand
ATCATCCAGAAAATAGAAATACACAAACAGCGCCGGAAGCATATATAGTGCAGCCCCGGCAAATTCTACGCCGCTGCATGACTCCACCAGCTGGTTGAACATGACCGACAGCGGCTGAAGATCGGTGCGCTGGCTAAGATAGGTCATCGGCTGTTCGACCAGATTCCAGCAATCTGCAAACGACAGTGCGATCGCCGCGCCAATAGCGGGCCTGCATACCGGCAGCGCCAGATGGAAATAGCAGCGAATCGTGCCCGCGCCGTCCATCTGCGCAGCTTCAAACATTTCATCCGGCAAACCTGCCATAAACTGATGCAGCAGGAATATGTAGAACGGTGCAAACCACATCGGCATAATTACTGCCCATACCGTATTGAGCAGGCCCAGCTGCTTGAGCGTGAGCACATTGGGCACCATTGTGACCTGATATGGCAGCAGCATCAACAGCAGTATCGCGGCAAATACGATTCGGCTGCCCTTAAAGCGAAAGCGGCTGAGCGCATAGGCCAGCATCGGCACGAACACCGCCTGCCCCAGCAGGATCGCTACCGTGTAAAACACGGACATCACGAACATCCGCAGGACCGACGTATCGGTAATGAGTATCTTTTCATATTGCCCCAGCGAGAACATTTGCGGTGCGAGATGCAGATTCATCCACTTTTCCGGGTCCATTGAGCCGCGCTGATTCATCATGTTCTGAATCTCGCCCGGCGAAAAGAAAGAAAACAACACCGTAACGATGACCGGCACCAGCACCACCACGGCCAGCAACCACAACAGAAAGCGCTGCGCCGCATGGGTGCGCTTGCGAGGAGGACGATTTCGTTTCATGAATGACCATCCTCCTCTCAGTGCAGGCGTTTCTGCATGCGCTGCTGCATGAAAAACAGCAGACCGAACAGCAGAAACACGATGGCGGCAAAGGTGTAGGCCGCAGTCGTCACATTCTGATAATTCATC
Organism: uncultured Clostridia bacterium; assembly: GCA_934645275.1. The sequence goes on along the minus strand of CAKUDW010000222.1, from coordinate 2,557 downwards.
TTGTTATACATGTTGTTCATGTAGTTCTGAAGCGTGTATACGGATTCGGCGGGATACGCGCCGCCAATGAAATAAACCTCGCGAAATATCTTGAACGCGCTGATCCATTCCACAATGATGACCAGAAACGCACTGGGCATAATCATCGGCAGCGTAATGGAAAAGCACTGGCGGAAAAAGCCCGCGCCTTCCAGCCGCGCATATTCGTACAGCGGCTCCGGAACCGTTTGCAGCGCCGAAAGGAAAATAATGACTGCGAAGCCAAGATTCTTCCATATGAACATCAGTATGACCGGCACGCGCAGCGCGGCGCCGTCCAGCCATTTCACGCGATCGATTCCGAGTGCGGACATAATCCGATTCAGCGTGCCGCCGTAGTCAAATGCCAGCAGCCACACCAGCAGCATGGCCGATGCGGGCATCAAATACGGCAGCAATATGCTGTTTCGCAACAACTTTCCGCCCGGGCGCAGTCGATTGAGCTGCATTGCAATGATGAGCGCCAGCAACCACACTGTGGGCGCGCAAATCAGCGACAGCTCCATCGTGTTCTTCAGGCCCAGCACAAACATTTCGTTTTTCCAGATATTGATATAGTTGGCCAATCCCACAAATTCATTTTTGTAGCTGCCATCGGTAACGCTGTAATATATGCCGCCAAAAAAGGGCACAATGTAGAACAGCAGCAGTCCGAGCATCGGCGGCAACAAAAACAGATACAGCGATTTTTTGCGCGTAAACAACGAAAGCAAGCCTCCTGTAGCAGGATTATCTGCCACGCGGAGCCGCGATCACCCACAGTATGCGGCCCCGCGCGCGGTCAGCAGTAAATCAGTTGCCCTCCATGGCCATCATGCGTGCCGTACGGTCAATCTCCTGAAGGAAGCTATCCACGCTAAGCTGGCCCTGAATCAGCTGCGACACCATATCGTAGATGCCGCTGCCGTCATTCGCATTGGCAAGATAGTTATAGCGCGCTATATGCAGGCGGTCGCCGTGGTTGCGATACCATTCAATCTGCGCTGCGCTGATGTTCCAGCTGTTCTTTTCATAGTCTGCCCAGCTATTCTCCATCTCCTGCTTCGTCTGCTCCAGTACAGGCTTATCCACCGGATCTGCCTTTTCCAGTTGTGCATCGATCTCGGCAATGTACTTCTCCATTTCCTTTTTACTGGCCTCAAAACCGGAGTAGCGCACGGGATCGTTCAGTTCATCAGAAAGGTTATACAGCACATCATTTGGGAGCTGCTGATAGATTTCTTCCATGAACGCCAACGCGGCCTCCATGTGTTCCGTGAAGGGATTGATGAACGCAACGCTCATCTGAGCCGGCAGCGGCGCTTCCTCACCCTTGACAACGGAGAGCAGCAACGGCTCAGTTTCGCCGTACATATTGCCCAGCGTACAGCCCGAATAAGATTCCAGCAGCGATTTGCTGCCGCTGTCCGCACCGCCAATGGTTACCACTTCCGAAGCACCGTTGTAATATGCCGTACCGTCCTCGGTGGTTTCCTCGTTGGGCATGCAGCCCAGCGCCTCGTAATCCAATTGCAGCGCAGCCTCCAGCATGCCGCGCAGCTCGGGCGTATTATAGCCCATTTCCTGCCCCTTGATATCCAGATAGCTGGTATAGCTGCTCCAAACAGCATTCACCATCATAGAGCGCGCGTCGTCCACGGTAATCTCGCCACTGAAGAGGGTAACGGAACCGTCGTCCGGTAGCTGGCCCTCCAGGCCCTTGAGCAGCTCCAGAAATTCCGGCCAATTATCGGGAATTTCCTCCCGGCTCACACCGATCTTTTCAAAGGCATCAGCATTGAAGCCGAGTGTGTCGCCATAGAGACCAGTGGGAATGGCCAGCAATTTGCCATCCCTTTCCAACACCTCGCGCACACCGGGATACATCTTTTCCACGGCCTCGGTCAACAGCTGGCTGTCGTTCAGTTCTGCAATATAGCCGCGGTTAAAGAGCGAATCGTAGGCCTGCATGTCCACGCCCAGCGAATAGATATCCACGCTGGAATCGCGATTCATCATGGCTTCGATGATTTCATCATCGCTCATCCCGCCATTGGAGATGACCACACCGGTATCCGGATGCGTGTTGCCAAAGCTGTAATAGGCCGACACCACCGCACCGGTATAGTTGGCGTTCATCACGCTAATCGTTTCAGAAGGCAAGGCTTCTGGATCGGTATTTCGCACGCAGGTCACATCATAGGTGATATAGACGTAGAAATCACCCGGCATCAACAGGCCCGCAGCGTCAGAATAATAATTGGAAGAGAGCTGGCCGACCTGCTGCGCATTGGCGATATCACAGTTCTCGGCAGCCATGATATAACCATTCTGAAGATAGAACAGGCGATCAGTCTCGCTGCTGTATGCGATGCCATAGAGCTGATCCGCATTCGAATCCGGGGCGATGAGCGTCGTCACCGATTCAGACTCCGGATCATAAACGCAAAGCGACATGCCGCCGCCTTCATAGCTGTAGGTTTCCACCAGCAGCTGGCCATCCTTATAGGGCGTAATCATGTAGGGATCTTCAATATCC
>CAKUDW010000221.1 GCA_934645275.1 uncultured Clostridia bacterium | reverse complement strand
GCGAACGGCTGCATCTGCGTGTCCGAGGGCGCAAACATGCCCTCCACCATGGACGCGATCGACGCCTTCGTGGGCGCGGGCCTGATGTTCGGCCCTGCAAAGGCCGCAAACGCCGGCGGCGTGGCCACCTCCGCGCTGGAGATGAGCCAGAATTCCATGCGCTATTCCTGGACCTTCGAGGAAGTGGACGCGAAGCTGAAGCAGATTATGACTGGCATCTATCGCAATGTGGCCGCGGCTGCCGCCGAATACGGCTTTGGCAATAACTTCGAAAAGGCCGCAAACGTGGCGGGCTTCATGAAGGTCACCAACGCGATGCTGGCGCAGGGCGTGGTCTGAAGCAGGGCGGCGCTGCCGGAGCTTCCACTTTGTGGAGTCTCCGGTGCGGTATTACTGATTCTTGTTTTTATGAATCCGGAGCGGCGACATGTGCGCCGCTTCAGTTGTCTTTAGAAGCATAATAATTACAAAAACTGTGTGGCCGCTCCAATCTCCGCCGGAAAACCTTTAGAGCTTCCGAAAAGCGGCCGTCTTTGATTGTATATTGACTATGGGCTTGACGCTTGATTTACCATCCAATATAATGAAAGCAACCCAATCGGTTGAACGGTTTTCCCGGGACGATACTGCGCGTATTGGATTGATCGGCCGCAACGCGGGGCACGGACTGCGTCCCGATTTCTCAGCAACAGGTGTCGCGATGGACAAAAAATGCGATATGCTTAATCAATAGAACGATGGCGGCGCGCATGCCGCAGAAAGGGCTTGCCATGCAATTTCAAATGCACACGTCCATTCGCATTATGGACAGCTTCGACGAGTTTGTAAAGGCCTACAATGTCGGCGAAGACAATCTTATTCTGACCAACGAATATGTGCTGGGCCCTGCGCTGAACGGCGCGGAGCCGCCCTGCACCGTGATCTATCAGGAAAAATTCGGCGCAGGCGAGCCGAACGACGAAATGATCGACGGCGTACTGAACGCAGCCGGCAATCGCAAAATCGATCGCGTGATCGCCATCGGCGGCGGTACGATCATCGATATTGCAAAGCTGCTGGTATTCGGCAGCGGCCACAGCTGTGAAAAGCTGTTTCTGGATGGAAAGAACTTGCCTAAAACACGCAAGCTGATTGCGATTCCCACCACCTGCGGCACCGGCAGCGAGGTCACGAATATTTCCATCGCGGAAATCAAATCCCTGCATACCAAGATGGGCCTGGTATGTCCGCAGCTGTTCCCGGACGAAGCGGTGCTGATTCCGGCCATGCTGAAAACGCTGCCCTACGGCGTATTCGCGACCAGCTCCATCGACGCGCTGATCCATGCCGTGGAAGCCTTTGTTTCCATCAACGCGACGCCCTATACCGAAGCGTTCGCGGCGGCGGCGATTGAGCGCATTCTGCCCGCCTATCAGAAAGTAGTTGCATCCGGCAACGATCGCGCGGTACTGATGGATTGTATGCGCGATTTTCTTATCGCCAGCAATATGGCCGGTCTGGCATTCGGCAGCGCGGGCTGCGGCGCGGTACACGCGCTGTCCTATCCCATCGGCGCGAATTTCCATGTGCCGCACGGACAGGCGAATTACCTGCTGTTCAGCGCGTGCTTCCGCATGTACGCCAGAAAGCACGCGGATCTCAGCCGCGTAGAGGCGAAAATCGCCGGCGTGCTGGGCGTGGAGCGTGCAAGGGTGTGGGAAGAGCTGGAACAGCTGCTCGATCGCATTCTCGCGCGCAAGCCGCTCGAAGCGTTCGGCATGACCGCGGAACAGCTGAACGCTTTTCCGGCGACCGTGCTCAAAACGCAGCAGCGCCTGCTGGGCAACATGCCGGTTCAGCTTTCGGAGGAGGATATCCGCGCGATTTACGCAGAATGCATGGAGGGAAAATACTGACGGGAATGAATCGCCGCAACTTCATTGAGCGGATTTGCTCATGCCGAGGCATGATTTCCCCGACAGGACGGTCATTTTTACCGGCGTGTTCGGCGATATTGGAAAAACGCCCGCGGCTTCAAATTTATCTGGAAAAATCTTCTGAAACTGGCAACTTTGCCGCGCACGGCTGCGTCTAAGCTCTGTAAGAAATGATGAAGGGTTCAAACCCGATAAGGAGAGCGATAGAAGCATGAAGAAGCTGCTGGCGTTGATGTTATCGGCGCTGCTGATCTGTTCCGCAGCGCTGGCGGAAAGCGCGGACAACGCGCCCGACCTGCCCGGCGCGGAAAAACTGACCGTGGGCGAAAAGACCGAGATCGATCTTGACGGTGACGGCGAAAGCGAGCTGCTGCACCTTGAAATGCAGGGCGATCCGGAAGAGCCGCAGCTGACGGTCATTGTGACCGGCAGCGACGGCGCGGTCTATGAGTACACCACCGATATTATTTACTACGAGCGCGTGTATGCAATGGATGTGGACGGCGACGGCAAGCGCGAGCTGCTGCTCAGCGGCGATGTCTGCTCCGACGACTACTTCACCTGGTGCCTGCGCTATGATGCGGAAGTCGGACTGACGCCCGTTCAGTTCCCGGACGCGACGCGCGGTATGCCGGGCGAGGCCGATCCCTATCAGGATTGCGGCTACGGCCTGCTGGAGGAAATTAACGACGGCGCACTGAAGCTGATGGGCTCACAGGATGTGCTGGGCACCTGGATGTGCACGCGCGAAGTGAAGCACGACGCGCAGAGCGGCCGCTTCGAATTTGCGGATGACGGCGCGTGGCTCATGAACACGAACGGTCTGGACTGGAGCGAGGAATGGCTGCCCACCACGAAGACGAAGCTGCCCGCCACAATCGACGGCGAAGCGGTGGAAATTCCCGCACACACGAAGCTGCTGCCCACGTCAACCGACAAGCAGACCTACGTAAACATCGTGCTTGAGGACGGCCGCGAGGCCAGCCTGGAAATTACGCCGGATGCGGCGCGCGGCTACGGCTACACCATCTCCGGCGTGGCGGACGACAGCTACTTTGAATATCTGCCCTACGCCGATTGACGGTTGACTTTAACTGGTTCGAATGTTAGAATATGGATAATGACCATTCCTGTGGAAAGCGTCCGGGTATGGTTTTTGAAAGGAGTCGTTGGTTTATGAAGAAGCGGTCTTTTGCAAGAGGTCTTGCGCTGGTAATGCTGGTTTCCCTATTTGTTTCCCTGTTCGCGGGCATGGCGTTCGCTGAAACCTACGTCAAGACCACTGGCAGCGTACACGTTCGCAAGGGCCCGGGCCTGGATTACGGCACGATCGACACCGTATCCAAGGATCACAAGTATGTCTACAAAGCGCAGCAGAAGGACGACCGCGGCGTGACCTGGTACAAGGTCGATTTCAACGGCCGCAACGGCTGGATTTCTTCCAAATATGCCACGACCTACACCACCTCCACCGAAACCGGCAAGATTTACGGCGTGGGTAAGAGCAACATCCGCACTCAGGCCAGCCTGACCGGCAAAGTGCTGGGCACCTTCCCGAAGGGCGCTGAAGCCACGCACCTGGATTCCGCTACCGATGGCCGCGGCGTGAAGTGGTACAAGATCAAGTACGAC
>CAKUDW010000220.1 GCA_934645275.1 uncultured Clostridia bacterium | reverse complement strand
CTTTGGAATACCTACGCGTTCTTCACCATGTACGCTTCCATCGACGACTATCGCCCCGCCGAGCACGTCTGCAAGGCCGAAGACTACACGCTGATGGACAAGTGGGTACTCTCCAAGCTGAACACACTGGTGAAGCTGGTGGACAGCGGTCTGGCCGAATATAAAATCACCGAGCCCGCGCGCGCCATTCAGAGCTTCGTGGACGAGCTGTCCAACTGGTATGTGCGCCTGAGCAAATCCCGCTTCTGGGGCAAGGAATGGACCGGCGACAAACTGGCCGCCTACAACACGCTCTACACCGTGCTGACTACGCTCAGCGACCTGTGCGCGCCGTTCATCCCGTTCATGGCTGAATCCATGTATCAGAACCTGGTGGTCGGCAACGTCGAGGGCGCTCCGGAATCCGTACATCTGTCCGACTTCCCCGTATGTCACGAGGAATGGATCAACGCCGAGCTGGAAGCTCAGATGGAAGAGGTCATGCAGGCGGTTCAGCTGGGCCGCGCCTGCCGCAGCACCGCAAACATCAAGGTTCGTCAGGCACTGAGCACGCTCTACATCAAGGGCAGCGCACTTTCCGACGCCTGTGCCGAACTGATTAAGAGCGAGCTGAACGTAGAGGACGTACAGTTCATTTCCGACGCCCGCGCCTTCACCGCCTATCAGATCAAGCCGCAGATGCGCACGCTTGGCCCGAAATACGGCAAGCTGCTGGGTAAGATCGGCGCTTATCTGAAAGAGGCCGACGGCAGCGCCATCGTGGATGCATTTGACCGCGGCGAAACCTGGCGTTTCGAAATCGATGGCACAGAGGTAGAGCTCACCCGCGACGACGCGCTGATTTCCCCCGCTCAGAAGCCGGGCTTCGTGGCCGAGACCGAAGGCGACATGACCGTGGTCATCGATACGAACCTCACACCCGCGCTAATCGAAAAGGGCTATGTGCGCGAATTGATCTCCAAGCTGCAGACCATGCGCAAGGAAGCTGGCTTCGACGTGGTGGATCGCATTCAGGTCAGCTATCAGACCACGGATGTGCTCGCGCCCGTAATCGAGGCACACAAGGACGAAATCGCTTCCGCCGTGTTGGCAACTGAAATTGCCTGCATGCCTGCGCCCGAAGGCACTTATGCCAAGGATTGGAACATCAACGGCGAAAAGGCCACGCTCAGCGTGAAGCGTTAAGACACACAATACCATTAAATAGGGCTGCGAAAAAACAGAGAATGTTCCTTCGCAGCCTTACTCATTCTTATAAGGGCACTTTCGCCCTCTTTTATTTACCTGTGCCTGAGCATTTCCCGATAGCGCCGTTCCACTTCCTCTCGGCCCGTCACGCCGTCGGTGGCCCCGAGCGATTCCACGCATACAGATGCGGCGGCATTGGCAAAGCGCGCCGCCTCCACAAAGTCCCTGCCATCGAGCAGCGCCGCAATGAACGCCGCCGCAAAGTTATCGCCCGCGCCGGTGGTATCGATGCAATTTGTATGTGGCCACGCGGCAACCTGCGCACTCATACGAGTGTTTTTCAGGAAACAGCCGCGTGCACCAGTCTTAATTGCGATATTTTTCAGGCCGCGCGACAAAAACGCATCCGCAATGGCGTCCAGATCATGCTCGCCGCTGATCCTTTCGGCCTCCTCAAGGTTGGGGAAAAAGTAATCTACATAGGGTAGGAGCTCAGCGATATCATCGCACGTCTCATGGTTTTTGGGCGACGTGGTATCGACGCAGAGTATCATGCCGCGCGCCTTGATTTCGGCGAACAGCGCCGCCATATCTGCGGGCGACAGCATGGGCGAAACAAAGATGCTCGCAAAGCTACAAATGCGCGCGCCCTGAATTTTGGGATCGTCAAGCGCAAGCAGAACATCCGACAGCGCCAGCTTGCGCAGGCTGCCGTTCCGATTGGTAACGAAGCTGCGCTCACCGTCATCACGAATCATGACGATATTGATGCCGGTATCCAAGCCACGCTCGCGCACGACGCAACCGGTATCCACACCGTTATCGCGCAGCACGCGCAGCAGATAATCCCCCGCGCCGTCGTCGCCCAGCTTCGAACACAGGCTGACCTTATAACCAAGGCGCGACAGGATGATGGATTCATTGATGGCGTCGCCGCCTGCGCGCATGCGTATACTATCCAGTGGATAGGACAATACGTCAAATATCTGTTTTCCGACCGGCCTCAGCGGAATATCTACAACCCCGCCGCCTATGACCAGCACATCCGTCTTGCCGCACATCTTAAAACGACACCTCTTTTTATCTATTCGATTGCGCTGATTATTATCGCCGCGCAACCTGCAAACCTTCGCCCACCGTTTCAGGAAAAGCGCGACAACTTCCCTATTTATCATTCTACCATATCCGGCAAAAAACGCAATTCAAACAATCAATTCCGTCAGTGGCATAATAAAACAAGTGCATAGTGCATATTTATGAGCGCAGGAATTAGTATTGAGCATGCAGTAAAGCGCTACGGGGAAGACACGGTCATTCATGATTGGCTGTTTCTTCCATACATGGTGGCGGCGCGGCCATACTCAAATGGAAAAGTCAATAATTCCTGGCTCTGCCGCACAGATTATTCTTCTAATTGAGATTTGAAATACATACATTGTTAACGTTCTTTGTGTACAATGAAGAGAATACAGGAGTCAGGCAATGCATAGTTTCAGACAATGGAACCGTTTTTTGCATATCTGCGCATCCTGTTGCGCCCGTGAATCCTGCTGAATACTACCGGAGAGAATACTTCATTCAGATAAGGTGACCACGCGCGCTGCACAAATAATGATGAAACCAAAAACTGAGGAGTGTGAAAGTCCGAAATGGACAGCGGCGATTTAAGATCTATCCTGGCAATTCTCTTTCTGATCATCTGTTCAGGCTTCTTTTCTGCATCTGAAACGGCCTATACCTCGTTGAACCTGGTGCGTCTGAAGCGCATGGCGAGCGAGGGCGACAAGCGCGCCGAAAGCGTGCTGAAGCTGGCGGACAATTATGACCGCCTGCTCTCCACCATTCTGATTGGCAATAACATTGTGAACCTGCTCTCCGCTTCTCTGGCGACCGTGCTGTTTGTCAAGTGGATTGGCAATGAAGGCGTAACCGTTTCCACCATTGTGATTACGGTGGTCGTGCTGCTCTTTGGCGAAATTACGCCCAAAAACATCGGCAAGGATCATGCTGAGGCCGTCGCCAGGCTGTTTTATCCCATCCTGCATGGGTTGATGTGCCTGTTCACGCCGCTGAACTTCCTGCTCGGCGCATGGCAGAAAATGATCGACAAGGTGGTCAAGCCCAGCGAGGATCGCGGTTTCACCGAAGAAGAATTGATTACCATTGTGGAAGAGGCCGAAAACGAGGGTGAGATCGACGCGCACGAGAGTGAGCTGATTCGTTCTGCCATCGAATTTACCGATGTGGCTGTGGAAGAAATCTTGACGCCGCGCGTGGATATCGAAGCCATTGATATTGACGCCAGCGAAGATGAAATTGCAAAGACTTTCGAGGCCTGTGGCTATTCGCGCCTGCCCGTATATCAGGAAACGAT
>CAKUDW010000219.1 GCA_934645275.1 uncultured Clostridia bacterium | reverse complement strand
AAATGAAGCCCGGACTTGTATATCTCGGCTTTTCCACCGACTTTCTCATCGAAGAAGCCGATGCGTGGCGCGGCGAATGCTGGAAAATGATCAAAGAGCGGTCGGACTGTACATTTCTCTTCCTAACGAAGCGCATTGAGCGGTTCTCTCAGTGCACGCCGGAAGATTGGGCGGACGGATATGAGAACGTTATTGTGTGTTGTACAATTGAAAATCAGCGCAACGCGGATAAGAAGCTGTCCGTATTTCGAACGCTTCCCATCAAGCACAAGTGTATCACGGCACAGCCGTTGATCGAGCGCGTGAATCTGGAACCGTACTTAGACGGCGTGGAACTGGTCGTTGTCGGCGGAGAGTCGGACAGGGATGCAAGACCGCTTGACTATGACTGGGTGCTTGACATTCGTGAGCAGTGCATCCGGAAGCAAGTCAATTTCGAGTTCCGTCAATGCGGAACGCACTTTATCAAGGATGGCAGACAGTATAAGCTCCAGACGAAAGACCTGTCCAGGCAGGCGCGTCTGGCCGGTATCAACTACAAATGTGAGCCGCAGCAGAGTGTTTAAGTATATGATGAACTTTAGAATCACCAGTGACGGAAATGAGCGGGATATCAATGAAATACATGAGATGTTAAAAGAGTATAATCTCAGCCACCGCGAAGCGTCCCAAAGCGTTCCCGTCGGCGTATTTCTTGAAGATGAGAGCAGCCGGAAGTTCGCAGGATTAACCGGAGAGACATTTGGGAATTGGCTTTGCATCCACTTTCTTTTTGTCAGTGAACAGTTCAGAGGCAAAGGGATTGGAAGCAGGTTGTTGGAGACTGCGGAGGCAGAAGCTCCCGGATTTTACAAAAAGCATGGATACCGGGAGGTTTTTACTCTCGAAGAGTATCCGTACACCGGAAAAAGGCACTATTACACGAAAGAATTGCTTTGATTCAGATGAATGGAGGTAACTATGAAATACACGGGTACATTGATCGCAGTAAAGGATATTGAGAAAAGCAAACAGTTCTATCACGGTGTGCTGGGGCTGGAGGTTGTAGCCGACTTCGGCGCAAATGTTACGCTAACCGGCGGCATTGTTTTGCAGACGCTGGAAACATGGCGGTCGTTCATCCATACGGACGATGTTACGCTCAAAAGCAACGCCGGAGAACTCTATTTTGAAACGGAGGAGTTGGATGCCTTTTGTAAGCATCTGGAGTCCTTTGACATCTGCTATGTTCACAAGCTGTACGAGCATCCCTGGGGGCAGCGCGTTGTCCGCTTTTATGATCCTGACGGACACATCATTGAGGCGGCGGAAAAACTGGACGCCATCATCGCACGTTTTGTTGTGCAGGGGCTGTCCCCGGAGAAAACAGCGGACAGAATGGGTATCCCACTTGACTTTGTGGTATCGAGCCTGAATGGGTCAAAATAAGCGGTTGCTTTGATTTGAAATAGATAAATCGGAATTTACATTGCGGAGAATTTTTAAAGATGTTAAATCTATCAATAAAAAGGCTGGGCAATAAGGAAACAGAAAATGCACTAAACCTTGTCTGGGAAGTGTTTCTGGAATATGAAGCTCCTGACTATACACAAGAAGGCATAGATGAGTTTTATAAAAGTATTCATGACGAAAACTATCTTTCTATGCTGTCCGTATATGGCGCATTTTCAAACGAAAAATTGATCGGGGTTATCGCAACAAGAAACAACGGAAAGCATATTGCGTTGTTTTTTGTAGACGGGAAATATCATCAACAAGGCATCGGAAAGCAGTTGTTCCAAGCGGTGCGAACAGATAAAATGACTGTAAATTCATCTCCGTATGCCGTTGCTGTATATCGTAAACTCGGATTCGAAGCCGTAAACACGGAACAGGTTGTAACTGGTTTGAGATTTACACCAATGGAACTTCAATAATGCTATAACTTCAAGTTTATGGAGGCAACTATGAAAAACGCAAATCAACTGATCGGCTGTTGCGGACTGGACTGCGAAACCTGCGACGCCCGCATCGCAACGCTCACAAACGACAACGCCCTGCGCGAAAAGACCGCCGCCCTGTGGACGAAGCTCAATGGGGTAGCGATCACACCGAAGATGATAAACTGCACCGGATGCCGCCTAGAAGGTGCAAAAACGCCCTTCTGCGACAAGCTCTGTCCCGTACATAACTGCGTCCGGGAGAAGGGGCTGGATAGCTGTGCCGGCTGTCCGAAGATGGATGGATGCCCGACGCTGGGGCGCATTGCCGCAAACAGCCCGTTCGTGCTGGAAAACCTGAACCGGATTCGCGAGATGAAGTAAATGAAGCGATATATGGAGGATGTCAATATCGGAATTGAAGACAAGAATTGATGAATGTCAAAACTTGTCTGAATAACAGTATATAGGGGGGAGAATGAATACATTCGCATTTTTGATTACATCGCTGATTATAATTCTCATTCCGGGGACAGGCGTTATCTATACAGTATCTCTTGGAATGAGCGAAGGAAGGAAAAAAAGCATTTTTGCGGCACTCGGATGTACTGTGGGCATTCTTCCTCATTTATGTATCAGCATCGTTCTATCGTCGCTGCTCATGCAGATGGATGATAGAGTATTCCTGGTTGTGAAATACATAGGCGTTTTGTACCTGATCTATTTGGGTGTTGGAATGGTTTTCAGCAAAGGGAGTGTTCGGTTTTCAGAGAACCAGGCAGAATCTCATGCGTCAGCTATTATCAGGCGCGGGGTATTGATAAACCTGCTGAATCCCAAACTCACGCTATTCTTTTTTTCATTTCTACCGCAATATGTAAGCTCCGGCGGCGCGAACTACGTGATAAAGAGTTCTTTACTTGGAGTTTTGTTTATGGCGTTGACCTTTATCGTGTTTGTTGGGTACGGCTTCCTGGCAGGAACAGCAAGGGAATGGCTTTGTCAATCGCCCAAAAGAATGTCTTTCCTCCAGAAATGCTTCGGAATCACATTCATTGCATTTGCCATTAAAATGGCTCTGTAACTCTGAAAAACTGTCTTTGCCCGTTTGCATAGGCCTGTAAAGGTAATCGTCACGCATGAGGGCAACTTATGGAGAAACCAATGAAATACGAAAAACACTACTATGAAGGCCAGAATACGCACCTTCAGTATTATGAAATCCGAAATGACATGAAACCTCTCGTTCTGCTGCATGCGCTGGGCGTGGACAGTACGAGTTTCTTCACTGTGATGCCGAAACTTGCGCGACACTTTCATGTGTACGCCGTCGATTGCTATGGCCATGGCGGGAGTTCGCACGACGCTTCGAAATACAATTTGGCGGACATTGGAAATGCAATCATGGATTTCATTCGAAGCGTTGTCAAAGCGCCGGTCTGCATGCTGGGGCATTCCTCCGGTGGGCTGATCGCGGCTTATGTCGCGTCGCACAGCGATCTGTGCGGCAGTCTGGTGCTGGAGGATCCGCCGTTCTTTTCTTGCCAGGGCGAGCGGAGAAAGAACGCCTTCAACTATGTGGATTTGTCTGCGGTCTGCCATGATTTTCTGAATCAGAACGAGGAAACTGATTTCGTTCTGTATTACTTCTCACACC
>CAKUDW010000218.1 GCA_934645275.1 uncultured Clostridia bacterium | reverse complement strand
AATGTAGGCTTTGCCAAAAATCTCAATCAGGCCCAGCAGAATACCGCCCAGCATCGCGCCGGGAATGGAGCCGATGCCGCCGAAAACCGCTGCCGTAAACGCCTTAATACCCGGCATAGAGCCCGTGGTGGGCTGGAGCACCGGATAGGAGGAGCACAGCAACACACCTGCGATCGCCGCCAGCGCCGAACCGATGGCGAAGGTTACGGAAATGGTCTGGTTAACATCCACGCCCATCAGCTGCGCCGCGCCCTTATCCTCGGATACGGCGCGCATGGCCTTACCCATCTTCGTCTTGCCGGTGAACCAGGTCAGCAGCACCATGATGACCACGCAGGACAGCACCGTAACGATGGCTTCGTCCGAAATCAGCAGCTGACCGTCAAACAGGCGCAGCGAACCGAAATTGATAACGGAATTGAAGGACTTCGGATTGGAACCCCAGATCAGCTGCGCGCTGTTCTGCAATAGATAGCTCACACCGATTGCGGTAATCAACACAGCCAGCTTCGGCGCACTGCGCAGCGGCTTGTAGGCCAACCCCTCAATGACCACGCCCAGCACCGTGCACAGCAGCATGGCCGCCAGAATGGATACCAGCGGCGGCATGCCCAGATACTGCACAACGCAGAAGGAGACATACGCGCCGACCATGATGACATCGCCATGCGCAAAATTCAGCATTTTCGCGATGCCGTATACCATGGTATACCCCAGGGCAATGATGGCATACACGCTTCCCAGACTGATGCCGTTAATAAAATAGGAGAGAAATACCATGCAACATCCACTCCGTTAAAGATTCTTGTGAGTTAGCGTATCATATTTGTGTAAATTTAAAAAGAAGAGAATGCCGCTTTCGGCGACATTCTCTCAATTATTTTTGTTCAAGAACCTGTATTCGCCATTATTCCGCTATATCAGAGCCTTACATGGCAGTATAAACGCCGTTCTTGATAACGACAGCCTTCGGCGTCTTGGCGACCTCGCCAGCCTCGTTCCAGTCCATCACGCCGGTCAAGCCGTCCACGGTGATCTCCTGCATCGCGCCAATCAGCGCTTCGCAGGCATCCTCGGTAGCCGTATCACCGTCGATACCGGCCTTTTCGCAGGCGTCGTACAGTGCGTATACCGCATCGTAACCGTCGGCGGAGAACTGGGTCGGCGTATCGCCGTACTTGGATTCATAGGTCGCAACGAAAGCCTGGGTGCGCTCGTCCTCAGCGTCCGCCGCGAAGGGGGTCAGCAACATAACGCCCTCAGCCAGAGAGGTATCGAAGCCTTCCATCGTCAGGATGCCATCCATGCCGTCCACGCCGAAGAACTTGGGTTCATACTCCATCGCCTTGGCCTGCTTGAGGATCATGGAAGCGGGATTGTAGTAAATGGGCAGGAACACCAGATCAGCGCCGTTTTCCTTAGCGTCGGTCAGCTGCACGGAGAAGTCCGTAGTATCATCGGTAAAGGTGGTCACGGAAACGACTTCCAGGCCCAGGTTCGCGGCTTCGCCGGTGAAGTTCTGGTAGATGCCGGTAGAGTAGGCATCCGCATTGTTATAAATCACAGCGATCTTCGTGCCCAGCTGATGCTCGGAAATGTATTCCGCAGAGGCGGAGCCCTGCGCCGGATCGTTGAAGCAAACCTGATACATATTATCCTTACCCTCGGTGACGTCCGGAGAAGAGGCGGACGGGGTCAGCATGAACATGCGGTCGCTATTGGCCTCGGCAGCCACGGCCTTGCAGGGGGAAGTGGTGACGCAGCCGACGATCATCTGAGCGCCCCAGTCCCAGAGCACATTGTAGGCATTGACGGACTTTTCAGGATCATGCTCGTCATCCTGCGGGTTCAGTTCGATCTGCAGGCCGCCCTTGGCGTTGATTTCATCCACGGCGATCTGTACGCCCTGCAGGCAGGAATTGCCATATACGGCAGCCGCGCCGGTCAGCGGGCCGATAAAACCGATTCGAATCGCGCCCTCGGCAAAACAAACGGAACCCATCGCCAGAACCATCGCGACGGCCAGAGCCAGAGAAACGATTTTCTTCATAACATTACCCTCCCAAATTCATATACAACAATTCTTTGTTGTTGCACTAGATTTTACGGCTACGCGCGCCATCTGTCAAGTGTTTCCGATGTTTATTAGTTTAATTGTTGGTTAAATCCCGAAATTTGCAGTTGAATTTCGAAATTATTTCGGGTCTTATTCCCAGTTTCAATCACGGCAAATCGCCTTAAAGCACGCTTAAAGCAGCTTTCACGACGGCATTTTCATCCACAATACATATTGAAACCTTCTTTAAACGAATGGCATAAAATAAATCGGCGGCCCTTCTGTTTTCAGGCCGCCGAAATTTATTTGGAAATCGTCCCCAATTCTAGCGATAAAAAATGATTGAATACCAGGTTACCAGGTTGCCGCCCGCCGAAAAATCAATATCCAGCTGCTGCGCCAGCGCCGTAGCTAAAATGCCGTGGCTCTCCACGCACGGAAACATCTTGTCCGGATGGCGGCAGGGTGCGTTCGGCCAGGCACACTTTTCGCAAATGGCGCACGCTTCCGTAGAGAGCACCATGGTTTCCTGCGCCTGCTGCGCCACCATGTCCCGCGCACGGCGGGTAATCGCCTCGTGCTCCGGCCGGGTTGCCAGCGTCTCGTGCAGATTTGAAATATCGTTCACTTCGGTAATCGTGGAAATCAGCAGCGCGTCCTCAAAGCGCAGGCAGCGCATCCGGCATTCTTCCACACTGCCCACAGCGGGCGGGCAAGCCCATGTGCTGTTGTACATCGGACATTCATGCTCGCAGATCCAGCGCACGCGCTCTGTGAAGCACAGGCTGTCCGTCTTTATAAAGGCATATTGATATAGCGGCAATTCCGCCAACTGTGCCTCCAATCGTTCCCGATCCATGAACGCCCCCTCTTTTCCGCCGTTGGCCATTTTTATAGAAGAATTGCCGTCGCAGGCTCGGCACAACGGCAATTCTCCTGTTCCTGTTTACTGTTCCCAGACACCCTTATGCTAATCTCAATTAGAAGGCAAAATATGGCAATTTTCGTCAAATGCATCGGTCTGAATTGCAGAAGATTCCGGCAGGCAGATCTGACGAAAAGTAGCCTTCAGGCAATGCTTTTAAACAGCGATTGGCCTTCATTTCATGACGATCAGCTCATATTCGCGGCTGCCCAGGCCAATCTTTTCGGCATGCTCGAGGCAGCTGCGCCATTCGACCTCCGGCTTCGTATTCTTAAACACATCGCCCATATCTACAAAACCCTTGCGGCGCATATTGTCACCGAGCTGACTGTCGGGCATGGGCGTGGCCTTCATGCACGCGTCGGCGCAGGCCTGATCCAGTGCGACCGGATCGAACGAGGCGAACATGCCGATATTCGGCAGAATCGGCGCGTCGTTCTCGCCGTGGCAATCGCAGTTCGGCGAAACATCGCAAACCAGCGAAGCATGGAAATTCGGCCGTCCGTCCACCACTGCCTTGGCGTATTCCGCCATACGGCGGTTCAAATCGTCTGCGGCATTGTCATTGCCAAAACCGATAGCGTCGAAGTTGCAAG
>CAKUDW010000217.1 GCA_934645275.1 uncultured Clostridia bacterium | reverse complement strand
GGGGCCTGGGACTGTACGATTTTACAGCGGCGGAGAACATGGTGCGCGCGCTTTCTCGCGATTTCGGGCTGGAAATCGATCCGAAGGCGCAGGTACGCGAGCTGAGCGTGGGACTTCAGCAACGCGTAGAGATTCTCAAGACGCTGCATCGCGGCGCAGACGTGCTGATTCTGGACGAGCCGACGGCAGTGCTGACTCCGCAGGAAGCGGACGAGCTGTTCCGCGTGATTCGCGGCATCGTGCGCGACAAGGGCATGACTGTAATCATCATCACCCACAAGCTCTACGAGGTCATGGCCATATCGGACCGTGTGGGTGTGATGCGCGCCGGACGGCTGGTGGGCGTGCACAACACGGCCGATGTGAACAAGCGCAAGCTGGCCAGCATGATGGTCGGCCGTGAAATGCTCTTTGCGCAGCTGGAGCGCAGCGATGCGCTCGGCATGGAAAAAATCCGTGTGGAAAATCTTCAGGTATTGTCCGACCGCATGCTCGAAGCCGTGCGCGGCGTGTCGTTTTCAGTGCGCGCGGGCGAAATTCTGGGCGTAGCTGCCATCGAAGGCAACGGTCAAAGCGAGCTGGTGGAGGCCATCACAGGCATGCGCCCGGTACGCGGCGGCAGCATATATATCAACGATCAGAACGTGACCGGCCGCACGCCGGGCGAAATTCGCGCGCTGGGACTGGCGCATGTGCCGGAGGACCGGCTGGCTACGGGCATTTCGGCCCCGGCCAGCATCGCCGATAACCTGTTGGCGGGCAAGCAGCGCACGCCGGAATTCTCCATCGGCGCTCTGCACCTGAAGCGTCGCGCCGTCCGTGATTATGCCAAGCGACTGTTTTCGGCCTTTGATATTCGCGGCGCAGGCGTGGACACCGCAGCGGGCTCACTTTCCGGCGGCAACATGCAGAAGGTAGTCATCGCGCGCGAATTTTCGCTGGGCGCGGACGTATTGGTCATCGCACAGCCCACACGCGGCGTGGACATCGGCGCGATCGAATTCATCCACAAATCCATCATTGAAAAGCGCAATGCGGGCTGCGCCATACTGTTGGTGAGCGCCGATCTGGACGAGGTATTCCGTCTGTCCGACCGAATTATCACGCTGTTTGAGGGTAAGGTGACCGGCTGCTTCAACGCAGGCGAAATTCAGAAGGAAGAAATCGGCTACTATATGACCGGCGGCCGCACGGCAGACGGGGAGGCGAAGGTATGAAAAGGGAACTGAAGGCGCTCTTCTCGTTTAAGCGCAGCGGCAAAATCAACGGCGGCTATCTGTTGTCGCTCACGGTAAGCATCGTGCTGGCGCTGCTGGTAGGCGCGGGCGTAATGCTGGCGTCGGGGCATGACCCGCTTCAGGGCTATGCGGCGCTGATTACCGGCGCGCTCAGCGGAAAGCGCGCCATCGGCGATACGCTGGCCAAATCGGCCACGCTGTGCCTGCTGGGTCTGGCTACGGCGGTGGCCGCGCAGGGCGGCATCTTCAACTGCGGCGGCGAGGGTCAGCTCTATTTCGGTGCCATCGCATCGGCGCTGGCAGGCGCGTACATCACGGGTCTTTCGCCAATCGTCGGCATTCCGCTGTGCCTGATCATCGCCATGTTGGCGGGCGCAATTTGGGCTTACATTCCGGGCCTACTGAAGGTGAAGCTGAAGGTAAACGAGGTCATTACCACGATTATGCTCAATTCAGTGGCCACCTTCTTCTGCGCGTATCTCGGCAACGGCCCTCTGAAGACAGCGGAGCGCGGCATCGCCTCCGGTACGGCAAAGATTGACGCGGCATTCGCGTTTTCCAAGGTCATCAAGCTGTCCAACCTCACCAGCTCGATCTTCATTTCCGCCTTCACGGCGCTGCTGATCTGGTACCTGATGAAGCGCACGACTATCGGCTATGAAATGAAACTGACCGGTGAAAACGAACGCTTCGCGGGCTATGCGGGCATCAAATCCGCGCGGCTGGCGCTGCTGGGCATGCTGATTTCAGGCGCAATCTGCGGCATGGTGGGCATGTTCGAGGTATTTGGCATTCACAAGCGCTACACCGATTCCGTATCCAACGGCTTTTTCTGGGATGGAATGCTGGTGGCGATGATCATGCGCTATCAACCCACAGGCATCATCTTGATGAGCTTTTTCTTCGGCATACTGAAGATCGGCGGCACGGGCATGGAAAAGGTGGGCATTCCCAGCGAGACAATTACGATCGTGCAATCGGTCATCATCTTTTTCATGGCGGCGGAAGGCGGCATCTCCGCATCGCTGAAGGCGCGCAGGGTGCAGCGCGCGGCGCGGTTGCGCGCAGACGCTGCGAAGGGAGGCTGCGATCATGTCTGATTTTCTGAGCATATTTTCCATCGGCCTGTTTCAAAACACGCTGCGTACAGCCACGCCGGTGGTGTTGGCGGCCTTGGGCATATTGATGACGGATCACGTGGGCATCATGAACATCGGCATGGACGGCATGATGCTCTGCGGCGCGTTTTTTGCGGTGCTGGGCAGCGTATTCCTGGGCGGCTGGCTGGGTGGGCTGGCGCTGGCGCTGCTGATCGGGCTGGCGCTGGGCGCGTTTTTCGGCTTGTTCGTGGTGAAGTTCAAATCCGACGAATACATCATTGGCGTGGCACTGAACATCTTTGCGGGCGGACTCACAGTGTTTCTGCTGCGCACGATCTTCGGCGTAGCCGGAGCATTTTCTGGAAACGACGCCATGCCGGTCTATGGCCTGCCAAAGATCAACATTCCGCTGATTGCCGATATTCCGGTGCTGGGCGATCTGCTCAGCGGCAACACGCTACTGGTATACGTCAGCTGGATACTGGTAGCGCTGAGCTACGTTTTAATTTACAAGACGCCGCTTGGTTTCTGGATGCGTGCGGCGGGCGAGCATCCGGAATCGCTGCGTGCGGCAGGCAAGAGTCCTGAGAAGATGAAGTACCTGGCCTCGATCGCCTGCGGCCTGTTTTCCGGGCTAGCGGGCGCGCATCTGTCGCTGGGATACCTTACGATGTTCACGGAAAACATGTCGGCCTCGCGCGGCTTCATCGCCGTGGCCTGCGTGATTTTCGGCCGTTCGAACCCGCCGAAGGTATTTCTGGCGGCGCTGTTGTTCGGTTTCATCGATGCGCTGGGTATGCGCGTGCAATCGTTCAACGTATCTTCAAACCTGACCTCGCTTGCGCCGTATCTGGTCACAGTCATCATGATGGTGTGGGTGGTCTGGCGCGGCGAACGCAGAAAGCGCCGTCTGGCGCAACTGCCGCAACGCTGACTTGACAGCTGCTTCGTTTCGCATTATAATGACATTATCAATTTTTAAGGAGACAAACATGGGTACAATCTGCATTTTGCTGGGTATCATTTGCCTGATTCTGTTCACGGCGGGCGGTTTCTTCATCAGCAACGCTATTCTTTCCAACTCGACCTACATGGCGCTGTTGACGCTGAGTTCTTCCTCGTCGGTATATCTGTCCGTAGTGGGCGTGTGCTTCGCGATCGGCCTGCTGATTTGTCTGAACCTGGTGATGCACGGGCTGACCTACAACCGCGTAAACAAGACTTATGCGCTGCTGAAGAAGCTCTCCAAGTAAGATTTCGCCAATCAATCGTCTGCTCGGCACGGCGGGCGATTTCCGCGGGTATGGTGGAATAGGCAGACACAAGAGACTTAAAATCTCTCGAGCGCGAGCTCATGCCGGTTCGAGCCCGGCT
>CAKUDW010000216.1 GCA_934645275.1 uncultured Clostridia bacterium | reverse complement strand
GGACAGCGTGGTGCTTGCCGAGCAGATTCGGACGCTGGATAAGCGCCGCCTGCGCGAAAAGATTGGCTGCCTGAAGCCCGAGGTAATGCAAAAGGTGTCGGAGGCCATGCGGATTTCGCTGGGATTTCCGGGACAGTAGAAAGCAGGGCGTGAGGATTTTTTCACGCCCTGCGCAGCTTGTCAAAAAGAATTTTGACAGGCGGATGGACGGGGAAGCAAACTCCCCCGCCACGGTCACCTGCTCCAGTTTTCGCTAAAATCCTTCAGAGTTCTGGGCGCAAAAACTGCGCAGAAATAAAAATATCGCATCGCTTCCGGGCGCCCACGCTTTGCACCGAAATCGCTTCGATAGAATATCATGAAACAGTGCAAAGACAGAGGTGATGCGATTCATGGAAGCGCTTTATGGAATCATGCTTCCGTTTCTGGGCACGTCGTTGGGTGCGGCGGGCGTATTTTTTATGAGGGGGCGCTTCAGCGGACAACTCCGTCGCGCGCTGTCCGGCTTTGCAGCTGGCGTAATGGTGGCTGCGAGCGTGTGGAGCCTGCTGATTCCCGCCATTGAACAGGCCGAATATATGGGAATCTGGTCGTTTGTACCCGCCGTAGCGGGTTTCTGGATGGGCGTGCTGCTCCTGCTGGGACTGGACAGTCTCGTTTCCCGTCTGTACATGCGGCGCGAAAACGGCGCTCCGGAGCGTCGCCTTCGGCGCACCGCCATGCTGGTGCTGGCCGTGACGCTGCACAACATTCCCGAAGGGCTCGCCGTTGGCGTGGCCTATGCGGGGTATCTTTCGGAAGGCGCAGCCATCAGCGCCGCCAGAGCGCTGGCACTTTCATTGGGCGTTGCCATTCAGAATCTTCCGGAGGGCGCAATTATTGCCCTGCCGCTGCGGGCGGAAGGCTCGGGCCGGACCGTCGCCTTCGCGGGCGGCGTGCTTTCCGGCGTGGTAGAACCCATCGGCGCGGGGTTGACCCTGCTGGCGGCGCGGCTGATACTGCCCGCACTGCCATATTTGCTGGGGCTGGCGGCGGGCGCAATGCTCCACGTAGTGGCGAGCGAGCTGATTCCGGAGGCCACCGACGGCCGCGCCTCCCGCATCGGCGCGCTGGCCTTCGCCGCTGGCTTCAGCGCAATGATGCTGTTAGATGTGGCGCTGGGGTAAGCCCGATCCGCCCTATTCCCTGTCACCGGTAATGTAATAATCGCAGAAGTCGCCGCCGGATGCAATCGTCTGGCGGCGATGGAGCACGCCGTGCTGAAGTGCGATCATCACGCTGTCCAATTCGCAGAACAGCGGCATCAGCTCCGAAACGCCCAGCTTTTCCGCATAGGTACAGATCGGGCAGCGGGTAATGCGGTAGTAGCATGCGCCCGCATGCGGCTGTCCCTCAAAATCCACCTTAAACGAGGTCGGATACTGCCGCTCCCGCTCCGGCGTATACCATTTCACATACCTGATAATGCTCCTCCTGTTCTGCGCCTTGCCCCGCTCCGTGTTCAGATCGGTTCTGGCAAAATACCACTTCACATGATAGAGCGCCCTCCGCATCATTTCCTGCACGGTTTCCGGCGGAATCTTCCGGCCGCTAGCCACATATGGCGCGACAAAGGCCAGCGCGAACAGTTCATTATAGGCCATGGGATTGCCCTTGCCGATGTCGTCAGCCCCCGCCACCAATTCGCGATAGACCCGCCTGCTCTTATTCATCATGTCCCTTGCATATTGCCGGTCGTACTTTTCCTCAAGGACTCGCTTCATCGGCCTGGAAAACAGTCTGAAATAAAAACCGTTATAGCGCATTGCCGTCTCCCTTCCCTGCGTTCGCAGAATTCAAAAGCGCCGTCCATCCGCCCATATGATAGCGCATGAGCGCGCTCATATAGCGCTTTGCCGCGCCCTGTTCATAGCCGTCCCTCACGATCTGGCAATAGCTGTAAAGCTGCGAAGCGATGAGCAGGTGCAGGAGGTTTTCATCGAAAAAGCGCGCATTCGCTTCCCTGAAAAACATCGCGCTCTCGCGAACCTTTCGCTCTGTAATTTCATCGAAGCAGGCCGCTAAACTGCTCGCGTCGCTTCGGCAAAACAGCAGAACGGCGTCCTCGTAGTGGCTGAAAATCAGCTGCAAAATAGTTTCGGATTCCATCTGCATGGATTTTTCCAGCCAGGTAATCCGCTCTGCCGCCGGATATTGCCAGTATTCTACCCGGGTGGCCTGGAACGTCGCCTCGATTTCAGCCAGAAACGGCTCGAGCAGGCTGCAAAACAGCGCGTCTTTTGTCTTATACCGGATTTGAATTGCGCCCACCGTCACGCCGGCCCTCTCGGCGATCTTCCTCAGAGACGCCTCCCGATAGCCCTTTTCCAAAAATTCAGAACGAGCGGCGGCAACGATTTTTCCATCGAGCGCATGATTTCTGTTCGCCACGTCTTCACCCTCTAATTAATTACATAGTAATTAAATACAGAGTAATTATATATGTAACGCACCTCGATGTCAATAAAATCCACAATGAAATTTTATTGTCCGCGTGGAGCATTTTCGCCCATATGGGATAGACGCGCCGGAAAAAATCCATTAGAATAGCATCGTGTTAGAGATAATTAACTGCCGAAAGGAATGACGACGCATGCAGACAGGCGCCATGCCGTTTCAGCCGGGCACGCTGCTGCTGGCGCAGAATGACGAATGCGCTGTGTGGCAATTTCGAAATGATTCTGGTGACGGCACGATGACCATCTATCCCGCGTTTCCGGGCGTCATGCTCAATTACAACGATTTTCACATGGCCTACTACGATTCCGGCTTCGTATCCAGCAGCGCGCTGCTGGCTATAGATCACTGCCGCGGGGGACGGCTGGAATACGCGGCCGCGGAAAACGCCGTGTCGTACATGAGCGCGGGCGACATGAAGCTGGATCGGCGGCGGCAGCACGCCGGACGCTTCGTGTTTCCTACGGGTCACTACCACGGTCTTACCGTCGTGTTGGAACTGGAAACCGCGCGCAAAACATTCCAATCCGAGCTGGACGCGTTTGAAATCGATATCGACCTGATTTTGCGCCGGTTCGAGCTGGGCGAATATCCGCGCGTGATTCACGACGCAGTCATGATGGAGCACATCTTCGGCGAAATGTATCGCGTGCCGCAAACCGTTCGCCTGCCGTATTTCCGCACGAAAATCCTGGAGCTGCTGCTGTATTTGCAGGCGATGGAGCTGCCCCGAACCGAAGCGGAGCGCCCCTATTTCTACCGGACGCAGGTGGAGAAGGTGCGCGCTATCCAGACCTTTCTGGCGGAGCGCCTTGCACAGGATATTTCGCAAGAGGCGCTCTCCCGGCAATTTGATTTTCCGCTGACCAGCATGAAAAAGTGCTTTCAATCGGTATGCGGCATGTCCATCGGCGCGTGGGTCACCAGCTGCCGCATGAGTCGCGCGGCGGAAATGCTGGCGGCTGAGCGGGAAATCAGCATCGCCGAGATCGGCTGCAGCGTAGGCTATGACAGCGCCAGCAAATTCTCGGCCGCGTTTAAGAGAGCAATGGGCATGACCCCTTCAGAATACCGCATGGAAAGAGGAACAAAGCATGAAAGCTGAAAAAAAGAGCTGGATACAATCGCTGTTCGCCTATGCCGAAGGTGAGTGGAAGAAGCTGATTCTCTCCGTCGTGCTGTCAATCATCAGCGTGTCGGCGGGCCTCGCGCCATTTTATTGCAT
>CAKUDW010000215.1 GCA_934645275.1 uncultured Clostridia bacterium | reverse complement strand
CCACATCAAATGCGCGGCCGCAGCGCATGCAGTGGTTGCGCAGCACGCTGCCATGCAGTTCGTAAACACGCTTCGAACCCGCCGCCTGGTGTAGACCGTCAATATTCTGAGTAACAACGGCGAGCAGCTTGCCGCGCGCTTCCCACTCGGCCAGCTTCCGATGCGCCGCATTTGGCTGCACGCCATCCACCAGCATCTTATCTCGATAAAAGCGGTAAAATTCCGCCGTGTTGTGCATGAAAAAACTATGGCTCAATATCTCTTCAGGCGGCCAGGCATACGTCATATTGTATAGTCCATCCACGCTCCTGAAATCCGGAATACCCGATTCCGTGGACACCCCCGCACCGCCGAAAAAGACAATGCGCCGCGACTCACGCACCCATTGCTTCAGAACTTCCACAGGCGAAGCGTTCATGCCAAATCGCCTCCCACATTAAATGGATAAATATCTCTATTTACCATTTTATCATTGTTTCCACCGATTGTCCACTACAACCAGATACAAACGCGGCATATTTTACCTTCTTTTGTTATTGTATTTCCTCGCGATTTATGTTATCATGGATGACAGCTGAAAAAGGAAGGTGTTTGAAGCGATGGCAAGTGCAATTCGCAGCTGTGCGGGCGGCGTTGTTTTTTGGGATGAACAGGTTTTTCTTTTGATGAGTGATCGCGGTGAATGGGTAATGCCCAAGGGCGTGATTCGCAATCAGAATCGTTCCAACGACGTCGCGCTCTGGCGCGTTGAAGATGAGGCAGGCATTCATGCCCATATTATCGGCATCGCGGGTAATACGCGCTACGATTTCTTTTCGGAAAGCCGCGGCCGGGATGTAAGCAACCGCATCCAATGGTTTGCCATGGTAGCGGATGACCCGTCTTTCCATATTTCGTTTGAGCAGGGCTTCCTGAACGGCGGTTACTATCCCTTTGCTAAGGCGCGTGAGATGCTCTCTCACGATTGCGACCGCGATATTCTCGATACCGCGCTGTCGATCTACCGGCAGACGCGCGAACGTCCCGCATAAAAGTTTTTCAGCAGGATGTTTGCACTGTTGCTTTCTGGATTGGACCCGGCGCATGCCGGGCCTTTTTTGTTTATTTTTGTAATATATTCGTGACAAAACCGGCACAACACGCCCGAAAGCTTTGAATCGGACGCGCCATGTGCTATAATATATGATATGGAGAACTATATTCACTTCTCCGTCGTACCGGTTTAAGCCCCTTATGGGCGAACTGGCAATACAATATGGAGTTTTTTACTTATGAAACAGAGCAATGCAGCCCTGCGCCTGATTTTGGCCTCCGGCTCTCCCCGGCGGCGCGAGCTTCTGGCGAAGATGGGCTATGACTTTGAAATCTGCGTGCCGGATGTGGATGAACATGTATCCGGCCATGCACGCGACATTGTGGCCATACTTTCGCAGCGCAAGGCGCGCGCCGCAGCCGTGCACTATACTGAAGGCACAGTAATCGCCTCGGACACACTGGTTTCCTACCAGGGTACGCCGCTCGGCAAGCCTGAAAACGAGACGGACGCAGCGCGAATGCTGAAAATGCTTTCAGGCAACACCCACGAAGTATTCACCGGTGTGACGCTTCTGGACGCGGCCAGCGGCCGGCGGATGACGCGCGTGGTACGCACGGGCGTGACGTTCAGATCGCTTAGCGACGCTGAAATCGCAGCTTACATCGCCACTGGCGAGCCTATGGACAAGGCTGGCGCCTACGGCATTCAGGGCGGTGCCGGCAGGTTTGTGGTCAAGCTCGACGGTTCGTTTGAAAATGTAATGGGCTTTCCGGTGGACGATATCCGGGATATGCTTATAAACTTCACAGATGAAACACAGCGGGAGGCTACATAATTATGGGCGTTTTTTCTTCCGGCGGCGTAGGATTGGATCTGGGCTCCGCCAATTTGACGATATGCCTTGAAAACGAAGGTGTCGTGCTGCGCGAGCCGAGCTATGTGCTCACCATGCGCGACGATACGGACGATGTGCTCGGTGTGGGCCGCGACGCACGGCAGATGCTGGGACGCACGCCGCGCGATGTAGCGCTCTCTTCCCCGGTGATGGACGGCGCAGTGGCAGACGTTGAAATGGCAACGCTGCTGATGAAAGCACTGTCTGAAAAGGCACTGGGTAAACGGCGTGCGCTGGAAAAGAATCGTCTGGTGGTTTCACTCTCTACGGGTGCTACGCGCGTGGAATATGCCGCAGCGGCGGACGCCGTGCGCGGTGCGGGCGCGCGCAAGTCCGCGCTGATTCGTGCCTCTGTGGCTGCCGCGCTGGGCGGTGGACTCTCCATCGACGAGGCGCGCGGCATGATGGTGGTTCTGATCGGCGGTTCGACCACAGAGGTGGCTGTGATTTCAATGAACGGCATCGTAGCCGCACGTACCACGCGCACAGGCAGCCTTGCGATAGACGAGGCCATCATGCGCTACATTCGGCGCGAAAAGGGATTGATCATCGGTCAACGCACAGCAGAAGATCTGAAGATCGATCTGGGCACCGCCATGGAAATTCCAATGGACAAGCTTGAAAACGTGACCCTGCGCGGACGCGATGCAAAAACCGGTCGCCCCGCTACGGCAACGATTAATCAGCTGGACGTGCAACGTGCCATATTACCCGCGCTGGACAACCTGTTGGAGAGCATACGCGAGGCCTTTGAAAATACGCCTGCTGAACTGGCAGAGGATCTCCTGGCCAATGGCGTGCATCTGTCAGGTGGCGGCGCGCTGCTGGACGGTCTGCGCGAACGTCTGGCATCCATGCTGAACATTCCCGTCACCATTGGTGAAAATCCGCAGGATGAAGTGGCGCTCGGGGCATGCATCGCCGCATCCGACGATCGCATCTATCATAAGCTCGCGGCCAGCAACGCGCTGCTGGAGCTCTGAAATAGCAACACAGCATTCATCAACGCTAAGGAGCACACAACAGATGGCAAAGAAAAAGGCTGCCGCCTCGAAGCGGCGCTATTCCACCAAAGAACCAAAGAAGAACCGCAGCGCCAGAGCAGGCAAGCTTCGGCGCGTACTGTTTTCCATACTGGTACTTGTTATCGTGGCAGGAACGGTATACTTCCTTGCGGCGCGCGGTAGCGGCCAGATTTCGATATTTGAAAATGGCGTTGGCTCGCTGATTACGCCGGTCCAGAACGCTTTTTCAAGCGCAGCATCCAAGGTGAAACTCTTCTTTACCAACTGGCACAACTACGGTGCTCTGCAAGACGCCTACGATCAGCTCTCGATGGAAAATGAGCAGCTGAAGCTGGAGCTGGTGAATGCCGAGGAAGCCATGCAGGAAAACGAGCGGCTAAAGACTCAACTGGACGCCCGCGATACCTACGAATCGTTAGATCCAATCTATGCCAAGGTCATTGCGCGCGATGCTGGCCCATGGTTCAAGACCTTTTCCGTAAATCGCGGCTCGAACCATGGTGTAAGCGTGGGCATGGCCGTGGTTAACGGCTCCGGCCTGATCGGCCGCGTATATGAAGTCGGCCTGAATTACGCCAAGGTCATCTGCATCATCGATACGCGCAGCGCCGTAGCCTGTCTGCTGCAACGCACGCGCGACAACGGCATCATGCGCGGCCAGATTTCCGATTCAGACAGCAGCGCCGAATGCTATGTGTATTATCTGCCGAATGTAAACAGCATTTCCCCCGGCGACGTGGTCGTCACTTCAGGTACAGATTCGCTTTATCCCAAGGGCATTAAAGTCGGCACTGTGACTGCACTGAGCCTGGACGGCGGTTCTGAAG
>CAKUDW010000214.1 GCA_934645275.1 uncultured Clostridia bacterium | reverse complement strand
ACCCCCGGTCTGGACGCGAACAAGCACGGCTGCATCGTGACTCAGGGCGAAGACGGCCTGACCAGCCGCGAAGGCGTATACGCTGGCGGCGACGCCGTGACCGGCGCGGCCACCGTTATCCTCGCCATGGGCGCGGGCAAGAACGCCGCCGCCGCCATCGACGAGTATATCAAGAACAAGAAGTAAGGCTCACTTAATAATAAAATGAAGCCGTGTAAAACGGCAAAACAGACCGCCGGCAGGGGCGCAGAGTTGCGTTCCCACCGGCGATTTTGTTATTTGCAGGTATTTTTTGCATCAAAGCGGTGCCATTGCGAAAAGGTGCGCGGTTCGCCGCTAATTCATGATATCTCCGTTCATGTCAATTACAGCTATTTCCAGCGGAAGCTGTTTACCGCAGTTCTCCAGCGCCGTGCGCAGCATCCGCTCTAGCCCGCCGCAGCAGGGCACGCGCATTCGCGTCAGCGTGACGGAGTGCACGTCGTTTTCCCGCAGGATTGCAGCCAACTTTTCGGCATAGTTTTCACCGTCCAGCTTGGGACAGCCGATTAGCACGCTACGCCCACGGATGAAGTCCTCGTGGAAGCTGCTGCGGGCATAGGCTGTGCAGTCAGCCGCTACCAACAAGTCCGCGCTCTGGAAATACGGCGCGCGCACGGGTGCAAGCTTGATTTGTACAGGCCAGTTCTCTAGCCGGGACGGCGTACCGCCCGTTGCCTTCAAACATTGTTCATGATGGATTTCGCGGGCGGCTGCGCCCGGGCAGCCGCAGCTGTGCGGCGCTTTTGCGCCTGCCTTTGCGGCGGCAACCGCCGCCGCGTCGTAGGCCGCGGCTTCGCGCTCTACAAAGCGGATTGCGTCCGTAGGGCAGACGGGAAGACAATCGCCCAGGCCGTCGCAGTAGTCATCGCGCAGCAGCTGCGCCTTGCCGTCCACCATGCCGATCGCGCTTTCATGGCAGGCCCGCGCGCACGCGCCGCAGCCGTTGCATTTCTCACGGTCAATCTGGATTATTTTTCGTATCATTTTTGCGCTCCTTCCGGTTTTTCACGAGCTTGTTATACATTTCCGTGCCGATGCATTCCTCGGCGTGTTCGCACCACTGGATGCAGTTCTGCATATCGTTGTAGGCCACAAAGCCGCATCGGTCGCAGGCGACGCTGACGTCTGTCGAGAACAGTTCGATCACTGCCCCGCAATTTGGGCAGATTTTTTCCGTAATTGTTGGGACTTTCAATCGCGATGCACCTGGGCAGCCGCTGTAAATTTGCGCCATGCTGTCGCCTCCTCTTGCTTTTTCGCTTTTATTTTAGTACAATGATGTTGAAAAGTATGTTGTTTTTCCAACAAAGCGAGGGCGGATATGGACGAATATATGGATGCGCTGCAAAGGTCGGCGCTGTTTGCGGGTGTAGGTGCAGGTGAACTGAGCGAGATGCTGGCCTGCCTCGCGCCGCGGCGCGCACGCTTTGAAAAGGGCGAAATGATATTGGCCGCCGGCACGCGCACGGACGCCTTTGGTTTGCTGCTCTCGGGTGAGGCGCACATCGTGCAGGAGGATTACTGGGGCAATCGCAACCTGCTGGCTGCGCTCGCGCCGGGCGAATTGTTTGCCGAAAGTTTCGCAGCTCGGCCGGATTCGGCGCTGAACGTGAGTGTCGTGGCCTGTGCGCCGTGCGAGACGCTGTTTTTGCAGCTGCGGCGGGTGCTAAACACCTGTCCGTCGGCTTGTCCGCATCATCGGCGAATTATCGAAAACCTGCTGGCTGTGCTGGCGGAAAAGAACCAACGGCTCAGCGAGAAGCTCACCCATATCAGCAAGCGGACCACGCGGGAAAAGCTGCTCTCGTATCTTTCCGCTGAATCGCGACGTAGGGGCGGCGCGGTATTTGAAATCCCGTTTAACCGCCAGCAGCTGGCGGATTATCTATCGGTGGATCGCAGCGCGCTTTCCACAGAACTGGGCAGGCTGAAGGCCGAAGGTTTGATTGATTTTGACCGCAGCAGCTTCAAAATCAGGCGCTGAATGATAACTTTCATGCAATTCTAACCAAAATGCAAGGCGAAATCCGCGTTTCCCTATTTTATTTTAATGCGCGGCAGGTATAATATAGTTAAATATCGAATTATTCGGAGGAAGATACAAATGCGTCTGCTGCTCTGTCTGCTCTATATTCCGGCAATGGGCATCCTGGCCCATATGGTCGGCGAAGCTCTGCCCCGCAGGTGGTTCAACCCGGAGGCCTGGCCCTTCGCGCCGTTTAAGTTTGAGCGCAACGGCCGCATTTACGATAAGGTAGGCGTGCGCTTCTGGAAGGATAAGCTTCCGGATATGAGCAAGGCGATGCCCGATATGACGCGCAAGAGCGTATCCATGTCCGGCGGCTCGGCGCAGGCTGAAAATGTGGCCCGGGAAACCTGCGTGGCCGAAACGGTGCATTGGGTGCTGATGCTGCTGTCATGGATCATTTACCGCATCTATGCATGCACGCTCGGCGCGGTCATCGCTATTGTGTACGCGCTTTCCCACATTCCCTTCATCATCATTCAGCGCTACAACCGGCCAACGCTGACGTTGCTGGCGAAGCGGTTGAAGCAGCGGGAGGAGAGAATCCTGCATGAAAATACTGATACTGTCGGCTAATACCGGCGAAGGCCATAATTCTGCCGCGCGCGCCATTCAGGAGGCACTGCTTGCCCGCGGCGCTGAATGCGTGATCCACGATGGACTGAGCTTCATGTCCACGGCCACGCGCAAACTGATCTGCGAGGGTCACGTGTTCATGTATCGCCGCCTGCCGAAGATTTACGGCGTGGGCTATCGCTTTTCTGAAATTTATGCGCGGCAGCAGCGCTACCAGCGCCAGCTAAACCGTGAAAGTGCGCGGCGGCGCCTGCCACGGCGCGAACGCGACCTGCGCTGCTATCTGGAGAATGGGCGCTTTGATGCAATTATCTGCGTACACGTGTTTGCGGCGCGCTTTGTGAGCGAACTGCGCAAGCACGGAGATATCAGCCTTCCGACCTATTTTCTGGCTACGGATTATACCTGTAGCCCGGGCGTAAACCAGTTGGATATGGACGCATGGTTTATTCCGCATGCGCAGTTGATTCCGGACTTTACGGCCTTTGGCATTCCCAGGGAAAAGCTGATTCCCACCGGCATTCCAATTCGCCGCGATTTTATGCGGCGCGGAGACAAGGCGGCCGCACGGCGGGCACTCGGCCTGCCCGAGGATAAAAAGGTCGCGCTCATCAGCTGTGGTAGCATGGGCGCGGGCAGCATGGGCGCGATGGTGATTGATATTACGGAGATATTGCCGAGGGACGCGCTGCTGGTGGCTGTCTGCGGCAACAACCATGCGCTTCAGCGCAGCCTGACGGCGCAGGTACATTCCAAGCAGCTGCTCGTGCTGGGTTATACGCAGCGCATGGGGGATTATCTGGACGCCTGCGACCTGTTCATTACCAAGCCGGGCGGCCTGAGTACCACAGAGGCCGTACACAAGCGTGCCCCGCTGATGTTGATTGACACTGCGCCCGGCTGCGAAACCCGCAATCTGAAGTTCCTGACGGGGTTGGGGTGCGCGTTGTCGGCCCCGAATCCTGCGGCGTTGGCCAGACGGGTTCAGGAAGCGCTCGCTGCTCCGGAGACGCTGAATGCGCTGTCTGAAAACTGTGCGCGCCATTTTACCGATGATGCGGCTGATCGTATCTGCGACGCCGTGTTTGCTGGCTGTGCAGCGGAGCGCGCCTCCTTATGAAAAACGTCCCCCCTGTGGAG
>CAKUDW010000213.1 GCA_934645275.1 uncultured Clostridia bacterium | reverse complement strand
CACGTCAGCTTTACCGTTGCACCGGGTGAAATGGTCGCCATCGTGGGGCAGTCCGGCTCCGGCAAGACCACCCTTCTAAACCTGATCGGTGGTATTGAGCATCCCACCTCTGGCAGCGTGGAGGTGGACGGTGCGGACATCTGCTCATCCGATGACGAGACGCTTTCAAAAATTCGCAGACGGAAGCTCGGCTATATTTTTCAGGACTTCAATCTGATTCCAATTCTGACGGCGGAGGAGAACATCATCATGCCGTTGCTGCTGGACGGCAAAAAGCCGGATAAGACGAAGCTGCGGGAATTGGCGAGCTTTTTGGGCATTGAAAACCGCCTAAAGCATCTGCCGGGTGAGCTATCCGGCGGACAGAGGCAGCGCGTGGCCATCGCCCGTGCCCTGATCAACGACCCGGTGATCCTCCTTGCCGACGAGCCTACCGGGAACCTTGACAAAAAGGCGGCGGACGAGATCATGGAGCTGCTGCTCGCCGTCAACCGCCGCGGAAACACCGTGCTTTTGGTGACGCATGAGCAGCGGTACGCCGACCTGTGCAGGCGAAGGATTGAGATCAACGATGGGAAGATCCTCGTATGAGAGCGTGCGGTGTGCGCCGCACCCGAGGCCCATTAAGCGGCCGGAACGAGAGCGTTTATAAAGATTTTCCTCTATCGCCGGCGTTGACACGGCGTCGGTCGTTTGTTATACTTGCATTGACGATTTTCCAAAGGAGGGGGACCGCCCATGAATAAACAAGAATTGCTGCAGGCGCTTTCACAAAAAACCGGATTGAATAAGCGGGACGCGCAAAAACTACTGAGTGCCCTGGGTGAGATCATTACGGAAACCCTGGTTTCCGGCGAAAGGCTCCAGCTGACAGGATTTGGAACCTTTGACACGGTCGGCCGGAGCGCACGTACTGCCCGGAATCCACGCACCGGTGAGCCTGTGGAGGTGTCTGCGTCCAGAACGCCTGTGTTCAAGGCAGGCAAAGCTCTGAAAAATGCCGTCAAACGATAAGTCACTGCAAAACCCGCCTTTGCCCTGCATGGACATAGGCGGGTTTTGCAAGTTTAGGTCAATTCATCAGCATCGCAGGCAAGCAGAGATTCGCCAGGGCGGTGACCAATCTTCCTGCTTTCTGCCATTCTCCATCAGAAGAGCAGCGCCTTCAAATACTGCGCCAGCGCGACAGATACCTGCTTGATATCCTTTCCCGATGTACTGATCATCAGGTCGTAATTGCCCCGTGCGCCCCATTTCTGGCTGCTGAAGTAGTTATAGTACTTGGCTCGCTCCCGGTCGAGCCCTTCGATGCGCCGATTCATCTCTTTTTCGGTGAGGTTTCCTTCTTCTGCCCTCCGTTTTACACTATGCCGCATAACGTAGTATTCGAAGCCGAACAAACAAATATGTAATAAACAATTAATTAAATTTCAAGCTGCAACACACCATAGCATAGCAAATTCACAGAAAATGGAACACAGTAAAGCCTAATTACGTCTAATTGTCAAACAATTGTTGAATAGAAATTATTCGATCATTGCCACTGTATTCCGTCTAGTTCAGAGCTAATGGCTTTAAGGCTCAGAGAGAGTACTAAAATGATCTAAAACGTGCCAACATGAAAGATAAAGGAGGAAAAGTTTTATGAAGCGACATGCGCGCCTTGTGAAAAGATATGTATGCGCATTGCTGATGCTGCTCTGTCTGGCAGCGTCAATACCGGGAAGTGCGAGTGGGAATACAAGCCTGAGGATCGTGGCAAACTGCGACTCATGGGTATCTCTGCGCGCCTCAGCCAACACCTATTCGAAACGTCTGAGAAGTCTGCCCAATGGTACCTACGTAAATTATATCGGCGGCGCTGAAAACGGCTTCGCATACGTCCTACACAACGGAACCTATGGATATGTGCTGGAGGCGTATCTCGAGCGACCGAACGCCGCAGTGCGCGTTTCGAATTGCCGGGAGTACGTTTCGTTCCGCACGTCTCCCACTACCCGCGCTTCGAGAATTTGCAAGATTCCACTGGGATCGATGTGTGTGAAAATTTGCGATTCGGCAGGCGGCTTCGCGAAAGTGTACTATGATGGGCAATACGGCTATGTGCTGGATCGATATCTGAAGCCCATTAATAAGGATGCGGGCGTGCATCGGCGGGTCGTAAATTGCACGTCGTTCATATCGCTTCGAAGCGCGCCTTCCACAAAGTCCGCTCGCCTTGCGAAGATTCCACTGAATCAGTGGGTCATCAGCCTGGGCAATGCTGGAAACGGGATGGCATATGTATTCTACGACGGACAGTATGGATTTGTGCTTTCCAAATACCTGATGTGAACGCTGGAGGTGTGACTGTGAAAGAACGAAAAGTTCTTCCACAGCCCCCGCAGCAATTTATGCCAAGTAAAACAATGAAAGAAAAAAAGAGTATAAATCCCCCATACCCCCAGAGAAGGCGTCTAAGGGGCATTCAGGCAACGTTCTGTTTTTTCATGGTTTTGTTGCAGAGCTTGTAGAGGTTGTGACCGATAGAAACGAGAAAAACCTCCAATCTGGCCGAATTGAGCCCTCTGCGCACGATTCGCCTGTACCCTCGGTCGTATTTCATAACGCCAAATGTACCTTCTGCCTGAATCGAACGGTTCATTCTCAGCAGTGCGCCATAGATACTGTTCAGATTATCCAGCACCTCCCGGTGCATCGCGGTCAGTTCCTGGCTGATTCGCACCGTTCGGTTCTTCGGCGTCTTTTTGCATTCGGATGCATAGGGGCAGCCGCTGCAATCCTCGCATTCAAATACTTCCTCCTGCCGTCCGTATTTGTTTCCCTTTACGTTCTTTCGATAACGGAAATGGAATGCCTTTCCGTTGGGGCAGCGCATGACGCCGTCCGGATCAATATGGAAGTTCTCTGCCCGATACGGATTCTCCCAGTATTTCCTGTTTTTGCCTTCCTTGTCGAACATGGTGAACTTCATATATTTCTTCATGCCATGCGCTTCGCAGTACAGGTAGTTGTTGTACGAGCCGTAACCGGCGTCCGCTACGGGATGCTCCGGATAGAAGCCGTACAGATCATGAAACTTCTCCATCAGCGGTACGAAGCAATCCATGTTCCTTTAACCACGGCAGCGCTTCCTCTACGCTCATTCCGTCGATTCCTGCTGCTCCGTGGTTGCTCTTAACCCGCTTGTGCGCTCTGTTCAGGTTCTCCCTGTCCAGTATCGCTTCCAGCAGGCTGCTTGCACCGCCTCGTTCTTTCCCTTCTCTGCGGTCAGTGCTCCGCACTTCTGCATACCCTTTGTGTTCCACACTATCTCTTTGCAGGAAGCCCTCGCTCCCTTGGTATTCTGCTTTCATCACACCGACCTCCTTCCGGTCTGTACTTGAGACTTACGATTGTTCAGCCCTTCCCTTGAAAAATCAAGGTACTATGGCCTCGGCTGACTTCTTGCAGTTCGTTGTTGCTGTGGCTCTCGGATTTCCCTATTTCTCGTCTGCAAGACCTCCCCGGGTAAGCGCAACAGCTTTCCTCCCACGTAACCGCCACATTTATTGCACGGGATTCGGGCAGCATTGGACTCTGTGTTGTTTTGGACACTCATCCGTCCCTGTACGGCCTACTATGTGATTTCTGTTCGTCGGTTCGGGAGTTTGCCCGACAGCATTTCCCTGCTGACATCCGGCTTCCTTCAGATTCCACCTCACGATGGACACCCTTACCTTCGACTAACGCTTCCTGCTGCCGAGCGCGTTGTGGTCTTTCGCCACTTAGTTGTTGACCATGCCGGGCGCACAA
>CAKUDW010000212.1 GCA_934645275.1 uncultured Clostridia bacterium | reverse complement strand
GGCGATTCGCCGCGGCAGGCGCTGCGCAGCTATTACATGAACGATTTCTACGCCGCGCACCTGAAAACCTATCAGAAGCGGCCGATATACTGGCTGTGCGACAGCGGTCGCGCGGGCGCGTTTCGCGCGCTGATGTACATGCACCGCTACGACCGCGACAGCATTGCGCGCGTGCGTACGGACTATGTGCACGAATTGCAGGACAGGCTGCGCACCCAGCTGGACGACGCGCGCCGCGCCGCGGAGACCGGCGACGGCCGGGCGCGGGCCCTGGCCGCGAAGCGCGCGCTGAAGCTGGATAAGCAGCTTGCCGAAATGAGCGCGTATGAGGAGAAGGTGCACCATCTGGCCGACATGCGCATTGAAATTGATTTGGACGACGGTGTGAAGGTGAACTACGCCAAATTTGCCGATATACTTGCGAAAATCAAGTGAGCCGAAGGGCCCGGTGCCCGCGCGGGCGGAAATGGGGCGCGCGGGAAACGTACGTTTGGAGGAAGCATGGAAGATATATTGAACGCGCGGTTTCGTGCGCCGCTGCCGGAGTATTACGCGCGCCGGATTATTATCTGGCTGGACGAGGAGGCGCAGTTCGCCGGCCAGATCGACGCGCTGGCGCTGGAAAACGCGCGGGTACTGGCGATGCGGGAAGGGCATATGTTTGAACTCAGGCGGCAGATTGAGTTGGACTACGCGGGCGAAAACCTGCTGATCTACTGTCCGCTGCGCTTTGA
The DNA here is from genome assembly GCA_934645275.1 of uncultured Clostridia bacterium. The sequence continues at coordinate 3,065 of CAKUDW010000212.1, read as the reverse complement.
ACGGCCGGAGGACAATTATCTGCTGGATGTGTTTTTATATGCCGAGGAATTCCGCGCGGACTATTACAGCCAGCTGTTTGACGAACTGCACATTGAAAACAGCCGGGCCATGCGCGATTATGCGCGCACGATTGCGCCGTTTTTCAAGAGCAGGGAGCGCCGCGCCCGGCTTGCGGCGCTGCGGATGCACTATGAAACGCCGCAGCAGCTGCGCGACGGCGTGCTCTGCGCGCTGTGCGGACTGAAGCGGGGCGGCTTTGGCGATGCGCTGCGCATGGTGATTGCCGATGCGGACGGCGCGCTGCTTGCGGAAATCGAGAAGCAGTGCGGCCCGGATGCGTTTTGGGATGCGGCGCGCGAGGTCTACGGCTACGAGGGCCCGCGCGAGCCGCGGCAGCTGAATTTGTACATGCTGGTTTCGGCGGCGCTGCCGGGCGCGGCGGAGGGGGCTTTCGACGGGCTGCCGGGCAATGTGGCGCATGGCATGGCGGCCTACGGCTGGTTTGTGAACTGGCAGCGCGAGGACCGGGAGGGGCTGATTGAGGCCTGCCTGGACGCGGAAGCGCTGGGCGGCGTGGAGCGGCGGCTGAGCGGGCTGGAGCGCGGCGCGCTGGTGAAGATATCCGTATTTCCGGCGGCGGACAGGCTGCTGCTGCGCGAGACGCTGCGCGGCTTTTCCGACGGGCGCATGGATACGGACGCGGCGGAAATTCTGCTGCGCGCCCGGCGGGATATGCCCTGGTATTCGGAATACGCCGCGTATTACGATGCGGTGCGCGCGCTCAAGCAGGCGGCGCTGTTTTACCGCGCGCACGCGGGCGGCTTTCACTATGCCGAGGCCGAGGCGCTCTGGCGCGATTATGAAAAGAATCTCTGCGCAATGGACGGCTACTACCGCGCGTTCTGCATGGCCTATGATCGCGCGTTGGCCCGCGGGCTGATTGCACTGGAGGACGAGCTGAACGCCGCGGCGGACGCGATGGAGCGGCTGTACCGAAACTGGTTTTTGCTGGAGATGGGCGAAAGCTGGCAGGCGCTGTTGGCCGGGCATACGCTCGAAACGGCGCTGCCGTCGGTATCGCGGCAGGACTGGTTCTACCAGAACTGCGTGGAAACGGCGGACGCGCGCGTGTTCGTGATTATATCCGACGGCCTGCGCTTCGAAGTCGGGCGCGAGCTGGCCGCGCGCATCAATGGAAAGCTGACCGGAAACGCCGTGTGCAGCGCGCTGCGCGCCGCGATACCCACGATTACGCCGGTCGGCATGGCGGCGCTGTTGCCGCACAGGCGGCTGGAGCTGCGCGACGATATGCGCCTGTACTGCGACGGCATGCCCACGGAGGCCGGAAACCGTGAGGCCGTGCTTCGGGCAACCTGCGCCGAGAGCGCGGCGGTGGGCTTTAAGGAATTCCGGCAGATGGGCCGCGAAGGGCGCAAGGCGCTGGCGCGGGGCATGAAGGCGGTATATATCTATCACGATGTGATCGATTTGGCCGGCGAGGTCGGCGGCCGGGTATGGGATGCATGCGAAGCCGCGATGGACGAAATTTTGCAGATGGTGAGCATTCTGGTGAAGGAGCTGAGCGCGGCGCAGGTTCTGATTACCGCCGACCACGGCTTTTTATACACGCGCCTGCCGCTGCCCGAGTATGAGAAGGCGGATCGCGACGCGGTGTGCGGCGAAACGCTGGAATACAAGCGGCGCTACGCCGTGGCGCGCGAGGCGCAGCCCGATGCGCGGCTGATTTCCATGTCGCTTACGATGCTGGGGCGGCCGGAGCTGTTTGGCGTGTTTCCGGGCGTGAATATGCGCTTTCGCGTGCAGGGCGGCAGCGGCGGCTATGTGCACGGCGGGCTTTCGCCGCAGGAAATGATGACGCCGCTGATTCGGTATCAGAACAAAAAGGCCGGGCAGAAGGGCTTCCGCGCGATTTCCAAGGCCGACGTGCTGCTGCTGGGCGATGGGCGCAAGATTAGCAACGGCATATTCTCGCTGAACTTCTATCAGCAGCAGCCCTGCACGGACAAGCTGCGGCCGCGGCTGGCGCTGGCGCGGTTTGAGGATGCGGCGGGCGAGGCCGTGAGCGACGAGCGCACGATTATCTGCAACAGCGTATCCAGAGAGAACAACGACCGCGTGTTCCGCGTGACCTTCCATTTGCTCAGCGGCCGGTATGACCGCAACGCGGATTATTATCTGGTGCTGAAGGACACCGAGGACGACGCCGAAATGCTGCGCGAGCCGTTTAAGATAGATATTGTATTCGGCCTGGATTTCGATTTCTGAGGTGGTAGATATTATGCTGGCGGGTAGACACAGAAAGCTGGTTGTTTACAGCAAACAGGGTGGGAAATATTGGTACACCCGCGATATGTATGTCAAGAATAAGAGCGATACAGACAATGCCAGGCCGAAAAGAACAGGACTTGGTGATTTAGCGGTGGCTGTTGGGGTGGGGCTCGTGCGCAGTTCGCTTCGGGAAGCGCGCAGGCGCACCGCAACGGCGGGCGGCGATCAGAGCAGTCTGCCGCCAGCTAAATTTGAAGAAGAAACGCAAAATTTTGTTTATACTGGAGGCAACACAATGGATGGACTGGATCGCAAAATTATAGAAGCCTTTCCGGGTAAGATTGTTCGAAAAGACCTTACGGCCATGCTGAAGCGCGGCGCGAACGTGCCGACCTTCGTGCTGGAATACCTGCTGGGCATATATTGCGCCACGGACGACGAGGTGGCCATCGCGGCGGGCGTGGAGAAGATCCGCAAGATACTTGCGGAAAACTATGTGCGGCCGGAGGAAAGCGAAAAAATTAAATCCATGATTCGCGAGCGCGGCGAGTATACGGTGATTGACAAGGTATCCGCGCATTTGGACGAATACAAAGATATCTATGTGGCGCGGTTTGCAAATTTGGAAATTGAACCCTTCGTGATTCAGAGCGAGTACGCGGTGAAGTATTCCAAAATTCTGATGGGCGGCATCTGGTGCATCGCGCGCATTTCCTATACCTATCCGGAAGAGAGCATGACAAGCGAAAAGCGCAAGCGCAAGAAACGCGGCCCG
>CAKUDW010000211.1 GCA_934645275.1 uncultured Clostridia bacterium | reverse complement strand
CAGGGATAGGTCTGGTGGAACTTGTTGAGCACGCCGCCGGATACGCCCAGCTGGCGCGTCAGCTCCGCGCTGAGGCGATAGGCCTGCATATCCGGTGCTTCGAAGCTCGCACCATAGTTGTTCCATATCAGGTAGTGGCTAGCGTAGAAATCACCGGTATCCAGCATTTCGGAAGACAAGCCCAGACCTGGCAGATGGTCGCCGTAGAGCACCAGTACGACCGGCTCGTCGTAATCATTGAGCGCGTCCACCAGCTGCGATATGAACAGATCCACATCCGGTATGGTATTGACATAGTTCTGGAAGGGCGCGAGGTAAGCGTCTTCCGGCAGGGCGAGAATCTGCACGTCGCCCTTGCGGTATTCGTAGGTGTCGCCATACTTGCCATGGGATTCCACTGTGATGGCAAATACCAGATCGCGGCTGTCGGTGCTGTCCAGTGCGCGGAGTATCTCGTCCGTCAGCACCACGTCGCGCGCCCAGCCCACCCGGGTATACTTCGGCCCCTGCATGTATTCCAGCGAATCGAAGCGATCAAAGCCCAGGTTCTCATAAACCTCGTTTCGAGTGAAGAACACGCCGGTGTTGTTGTGCAGCGCGGTCGAGGTATAGCCGTAATCCTTCAGAATGTAGGGCAGCGTTTCGCAGGTGACTTCCTGCATGATGGTGTTGTAGGGCGTTTCGCCCGCGCCGAAGAAGTCCATGTTCATGCCGCTCATTACTTCGAATTCCACGTTGGCCGTACCGCCGCCGATTGTGGGCACATACAGCCGCCCGTTGGGCCATTCATCCAGCAGCGCATGGTAATTCGGCGTAGGATCGCGGCTGAATTCAGCCTCGGTGACGCTGTTGACGTCAAAGAAGGATTCCAGCTGCACGAACACGAGATTCGGCCGGTTTAGATCGTCGCTCTCGCCAAAGCGCGCGACGGTCGCCTGCTCCTGCTGCGGCGCGTCGATCTCGTCCAGTATCTCCTCCACAGATTCCTGCGAATACGCGTCGGGCTTATTGATGCCGTGCTCACCAAAGCTGAATACGAAGCAGGTAGAAAAACCGTATTCGCGGTAGTTGTTCACGCGCTCGGTGTAGCGTTCGGGCAGCGCGTCGCCCTTAACTGCCAGCATGTTGATGCATATCGTCAGCAGCACCAGCGCCGCACAGCCGCCCACCGCCGTGGCATAATTCACATGCCTGCGCCGGGGCAGGCGCGAAAACAGCGCAATCAGCCCGGCTACCAGCCCCAGCGCCGCCAGGAAACCGCCGATGATTTGCGGCCAGGTGAAATAGACCGTCACCAGCTCCAGCGAACCCTTGGCCAGAATCAAATCCGCGCCCACCAGCGGCAGCGTACGGTTGTGGCAGACCATATAATTGGCAAAGCCCAAAATCACCCATACGGCGCTCAGCGTAATCAGCATGGCACGGCGGCGCTTAAACAGGCTCACCACCGACAGCGACGTGAGCACTACCAGATAGTTCAGCGCGAAATATACCGTGCGGTGCGCCAGATAATTGAGCATCCTGCTCACGCTGGCCTGGTTGAAGCCTTCCACCACCAGCGTTACGCCCAGCGTTGCAAGCGCCAGCTCCAGCACGCGGCGCAGGAGCCCGGAATGGTCGATGCGCGCGTGGCGATGATGTTTGGTCTTCGTCTTTTCAGCTTGCTTCATGGGAATTCTGCCTCCTGAAACAGATTGAAAATGAAACGATTTCCGCGCTGCGAAGCGGAGCGCGGAAATTCAATCTATACTATGAAATTTTCCGCGGTCACCACTGATCGCTGCCGTCCTCAGGAATCACGCGCTTCATCGCGGCGATCGCGCATTCGATCATGCCATCGTCCGGCTCACGGGTGGTAATGTGTTGCAGCGCCAGTCCCGGCGCGGAAATAAAGCGCGTGAACGCATTGTTTTTCCGGCCCGCCAGCTTGATCAGCTCATAGCCCACGCCCACAACCACCGGGAAGGTCAGCAGCTTCACCAGCATGCGCAGCGGCAGGAAGTTAATGCGAATGAACATGGAAATCACAATGCCCACGATCAGCACCAACATCAGAAACGATGTGCCGCAGCGCGGATGCTCGCGCTTCTGAATGCGCACGTTTTCCACTGTGAGCGGCAGCTCCGCTTCGTAGCAGAAGATGGTCTTGTGCTCCGCGCCGTGGTACATATAGGTGCGGCGAATGTCCTTCATCAGGCTGGTGAGCCACACATAGGCAATGAACACGATGATGCGCAGTACGCCCTCGAAACAGGCGCGCAGCAGGTAGTTGTCCGCCATGGCGCTGCCGGAGGTGATCCACTGCCACAGCTTCATTGGCAGATACATGAATAGCCCCAGCGCCAGCACCACGGCCAATACCGTAGCGATGGGCATCAGCAGCTTGTCAAACAGCTTGTCCCAGCGCGACGGCTTCTTGTTTGCCTTCTTCTGTTCCTCCTCCGCGTCCAGACCAGAAAGCTCGGCCGAACGCATCAGACACTTGTAACCGAAGCGCAGCGAATCATACATATTGAATATGCCGCGAATGAAGGGCAGCTTGCATATTTTGGGGCGATTCTTGCCCACAGTATCGTATATTTCCTCCACAATCTCGCCGGAGGTATTGCGAACGGCCATCGCAGTTTTCTCCGGGCCGCGCATCATAACGCCCTCGATCAGCGCCTGTCCGCCGATGCTGGTCATTTTTGCCATCGATTTATCCTTTCCGCGCGCATGCGCTTCATATATACATCCATAATGTATTATACACGATTTCAGGCCGTTGTCAAACCGGAGAAAAATAGCGTAAGCGGCTAAAAAACATATAAAGGGCATACAACCATTTTTCAAATGTGCAATTGGGCTTTGCATTGAGCGCAGATATGTGTATAATAGCTATTGAAACTTGCCGACAAACCAAATTATAATCGGCACATTATAAACACGAGAGGTGCAATGCAAAAATGAAAATACTTAATTTTGGTTCCCTGAATATTGATATGGTATATCAGATGCCGCACTTTGTCCGCGCGGGCGAAACGCTGTCTTCCACAGGCTTCACGCGCAACGTGGGCGGCAAGGGTCTGAACCAGTCGGTCGCGCTGGCGCGCGCCGGTGCAGAAGTGTATCATGCCGGTCTGGTTGGCCCCGACGGCGAACTATTGCGCGATTTTCTGAATGAAAACGGCGTGGATACCCGCCTGGTGCGCACCGTGGACACGCCCAGCGGCAACGCCATCATCCAGGTAGAGCCCGCCGGCAACAACTGCATTCTGCTCTATGGCGGCGCAAACCAGTGCGTAACCGAAGCGTTCATTCGCGAAGCGCTCGAGCCGTTTTCGCCCGGGGACCTGCTAATTCTGCAAAATGAAATCAACATGATCGACTGCATCGTCGAACTGGCGCATGAAAAGGGCATGCAGGTAATCCTGAATCCTTCGCCGATTGCCGACAACCTGTTTGCGCTGCCGCTGGAGAAGATCGACTGGTTCATCCTGAACGAAATTGAAGGCGCGGCGCTCTCCGGCGCTGAAAGCACGGAGGGCATGGTCGAACGGCTGGCTGCGCGCTTCCCGGGCGCAAAGATCGTGCTTACGCTCGGCGGCGACGGCAGCGCCTGCGCACATGACGGCTGCATTGACCGTCAGAGCGCCTACACCGTGCACGCCGTGGATACCACCGCTGCCGGCGATACCTTCACCGGTTTCTTCTTCGCGGCCATTTCCCGCGGCGAGGACATTCCCCGGGCGCTAAAGCTCGCCAGCCGTGCGGCAGCCATCTCCGTCACCCGTCCGGGCGCGGCGGCCTCCATTCCCGCGCTGAGCGAGGTGC
>CAKUDW010000210.1 GCA_934645275.1 uncultured Clostridia bacterium | reverse complement strand
GAGTAAACGGAATATGAACGTTTTGATTACCGGTGCGGCGGGCGGCCTCGGACGCGCCATGGCGGTGGAATGCGCGCGGCGCGGCTATCGGCTGTTTCTGACCGACGTAAACGCAGACGGGCTCCGCTGCCTGCGGACCGGGCTTGAACGGCAGTTTGCCGCCACCGTCGCGATAAAGGCCTGTGATCTTACAAGCCCTGAAAGCATGGATGCACTGCTTGCCGTGCTGGACGCTTCCGGTATTCAATTCGACATGCTGCTGAACATCGCAGGTATAGATTTTGAAGGCGGCTTCATGGAACGCGACCGCGAGCGCGTGGTCAAGATCGTCGCGCTGAACGACGCCGGAACGCTGCGCATTACGCACGCCATTCTGGAACGCCGAAAGCCCCAAAGGGAATTTACAGCTGTATTCGTATCCAGCCTGGCATCCCTGTTTCCCATGCCATTGAAGGCAACCTATGCCGCATCCAAGCGCTTTTTGCTGGACTTCGCCCTTTCGCTGCGCCAGGAGTTGAAGATCGATGGCGTGAACGTGCTTGCACTCTGCCCTGCCGGCATGATGACCACCGCTGAAAACGCTCAAGCCATACGTGCGCAGGGATTCTGGGGGGATGTAACCACAAACCCGCTGGAACGCGTAGCACGAAAAACACTGGACTACGCGCTGGATGGAAGGGCCGTCTACATTCCCGGCATGCTTAACCGTCTGCCTCCGCGCTTGGCAGAATCGTACCGCGCACATGGGTAGCTGCAATCGTCTACTGGCGCTGGAAATGCGCGCAAAGAAAATGGCTGAACGCATCCGGCTGTATTGAAGCATAATTTGCAGATATAAAGCGGCGCTTCCCGTAAAGGGAAGCGCCGCTTTATGTCTCTGTATTTCAGTTTCCGATCAGGATTCCGACGACGATTGCGATTACGAGCAATGCCGCCACTACATAGATAATGGTATCCATCGTGCGCAGTGGAATCTTGATTCTGTCATACAGTCGGCCGCGATTGCGATAGGTATGAGCAAACTTCGCGTCGCCGGTCTCCTGACGCAGCTTTTCTTCAAAGCTCGCGCCAGTTTCACCGGTTCCCGCCGCCTGCTCCATTTTCGCACGCGCCTCACGGCCAGGATCACTTCTGCGCGCCATATTACTTCTTGGCAATGTACTTGCGAACGTCGATAGCAACGGCCAGGATAATGATCAGACCGCGAACGACATACTGCAGGTACGGATTGACGCCCATGAACTGCAGGGAATAGTTGATGGCCTGCAGCAGAATCGCGCCAATTACGACGCCCTGAATGGTGCCGACGCCGCCGGAGAAGGAGACGCCGCCAACCACGACCGCGGAAATCGCGTCGGTTTCATAGTTAATACCCGTATTCGCGCCAACGGAGGTGATGCGCGCCGCCTCGAGGAAAGCGGAAGTACCATACAGGATACCGGCAATCAGATACACCAGCATGATGGTCTTGGCCACATTTACGCCGGAAACCGCCGCAGCTTCAGTATTGCCACCGACAGCGAACATGTTCTTGCCCAGGCGGGTCTTATTCCAGATTACCCACATGATCACAGCGATGATCAGGAAATAGATGACCACCTTGGGAATCTTCAAACTGCCAAGCGTCACATTACCTGCAGCAAAGTTCAGGAAGTTCTGGTCGAAGGTGGACAGCGCCTGCGCTGTGCCCGAGGGCTGCGATTCGATAAACAGGCAGTTGCAGCCGAACGCGATCAGCTGAGTACCCAGCGTGATGATAAACGCGTGCAGATGTAGCTTCGCCACGCCAAAGCCGTTGATCAGCGAGAAGATGACGGCCACGGCAATGGAGGCCAGCAGTGGCACGAACAGCGGCAGTTGCTGCGTCATCTGCGGGAACATGCGGGAAGAATAGGTGACGGACTGAACCAGCGCGGCGGTCACAGCCGCAGATAGGCCCAGCACACGACCGATGGAAAGGTCAGTACCGGCCAGTACAATCAGACCGGCGCAACCCAGCGCCAGAATGCCCTTCGTGGAAGCCTGCTTGAGGATGTTTAAAATGTTGACCGGGTCCAGGAAGTTGGGCTTTACCAGACACACGATTACCAGAATTGCAATCAGAATGATGTACAACGCATAGTTCAGGAAGAACTCGCCCACCTTCTGCGCCTTGGGGTTCACCTTGACTGTAGCTTTATTGCGCTTCTTGGAATCATCCATTGCCTGAATGAACAGGATAGCGCCGCCCGCGATGATCAGCACAATGCCGATCCACAGCAGCATAATGGCCTTCTTGAACAGCGTTGCATTGAAACTGCTACCATTCGTCAGGTTATCAAAGCCCTTCTGGAACAGCGCGATCATCGCGGTGTCAGCTTCGAGCTCTGCAAGCGCATCGGCATCGCAGCCCAGTGCCGCGGTCACTTCATTCGTCAGAATTTCATTCTGGATGGCCGCTTCCTGATCGTCGTCCTTCTTAATGGCCTTGGCTTCATCCTCGTCCACGCCCTGGGTTTCCATGACGTAGTCGATAAAGACCTTATAATCGGTGGAATAGGCGAGTTTCTCGTCGTATACGACGCGGTCGGAAACAACAGGTTCAACTTCCGCAGCGTCCAGGCCGAGCGTGCCCACCAAATAATCTGTGTATTCCTTCGCAGTCAAACCGCGAGCAATCTGCGTAATGGTACTGGGGTCCTGGATATAGTTGATGGTTTCGGGCTTCTTACAGCCGATCAGTGTCGTGGCGTCGTTGTAGATTTTCTGCCCCTTCTGACCGAGCACGACGAAGGCGACACCGGCGATGACCAGTATAACGGCGATGAGCGCCGCAACCAGCCGCTTGGCATTTTTCATATGCTATTCCCTCTTTCCGAGCTGATTTGAAAGTTCAACTGTTTCTGTGTGCAACAACGGTCACACATACTTTGCGGCCAACGCCAAAATGGTCTCCTGTTCGCCGTCAACGCCGCCGAAATCCCGGCCACGTTCAACAATGCCGGCCATCTGTCCGTTGGACATGACCAGAATGCGATCGCATATGCCGATCAATTCAGGCATTTCAGAGGACACCATCACAACGCCCTTACCCTCGCTTGCAAGCTTCAGAATCAGCTGATAAATTTCGTACTTTGCACCGACATCGATGCCTCGAGTCGGCTCGTCCAGAAGCAGAACCTCTGGATCGGTCAGCAACCAGCGGCCAATGATAACCTTCTGCTGGTTGCCGCCGGAAAGCGATTTAATCAGCGTGCGCGCGCTGGGCGTTTTCACCTTCATAGAATCGATGACCCAGCGAGTATCCTTGCCCATCTTCCGGTTCGACAGTAGAACTTTGCCGTAGGAACGGATATTGGCAATGGTGGAATTGAAATTGATGCTCGCCAGCGGGAACAAACCGGTCGCGCGGCGCTCCTCCGTGAGCAACGCAAAACCATTGCGCTGAGCTTCAAAGGCAGAATTGTTGTCCACGGGTTTGCCATGAAGCGTGATTTCACCGGTTTCGCGCGTAAAGTAACCAAAGATGGTATTGAGCAGTTCGGTACGGCGGGAACCCACCAGACCGGCGATACCCAGAACCTCGCCCTTACGCAGGTCGAACGATACGTTGTGACATGTGGGCTCGTACTTACCGGTGAGATTGCGGACGGTCATCAGCACATCGCCAGGCGTGTTGATTTTCGGTGGGAAGCGGTTTTCAAAGGAGCGATTCACCATCAGACGAATGATTTCGTCCGTGGTCAGTTCCGCCGCGGGCCGCGTTGCCACCCACTGTCCGTCGCGCATGATGGTCACATCGTGGGAAATGCGCAGGATCTCATCCATCTTGTGAGAAATATAAATG
>CAKUDW010000209.1 GCA_934645275.1 uncultured Clostridia bacterium | reverse complement strand
ATCGTACTGCTGACCATCGGCGAACTGATCCCCCGCAAGAACCATGCCGCAGTGCTGCGCGCGCTGGCAATGCTTAAAGGGCTGCCGAATTTCCCGCGCATGCAGCTGCTGATCTGCGGTCGGGGTGAAATGGAAACCCCGCTGCGCGATCTGGCGCTGGCCGAAGGCATCAGCGACCACGTGCGCTTTTTGCACTATCGGCAGGATATTGCCGAGATTTGCAATGCCAGCGATCTGTTCATATTCGCCTCGCACCAGGAAGGGCTCTCCGTGGCACTGATGGAAGCCATGGCCTGCGGTATGCCGGTAATCGCATCGCGCATTCGAGGCAATACCGATTTAATCGAGGACGGCGTCAGCGGCCTGCTGATTTCCGGCGACGCAAAGCTTGCCCCCGCCATCGAAAGTCTGGTCGGCGCGCCCGATGTGTGCGCAGCGCTCGGCGCAGCAGCACGCGAGCGCACGCGTGAATTCGCCACGGAACGGGTACAGGCGTTGATGCGCGACATTTACGCATCCATGCTGGAAAAAATTCCTGAGAATGAAACAAAAGGAGCGGCCGGCGCATGAAAAAAGTGGTCGTGAACGCACTTCAGAACAAGCAGAACAGTTCGGGAATCGGCGTAATGATTCGCGAACTGTTTTCAGCCTATACGCACCTGACCGACCGCGAATGCCGCGTAATCTGCACGCGCGACGGCCGCGAATTCAACGGCGGCCCGCGCACAGAAATTGTGCGCACAGAAATCGGCGACCACGAAAATCTTCGGCGCGTACTGTTTCTTTCGTTCGGCATGGGCTTGAAATACTGCCAAAATTCCATATTGCTGACCACCGACGCACAGGTGCCGCTGCTGTTGCCCACATCCTGTTTCCTGGCCCCGGTGGTGACGGATCTGGCGGTATTTCGCATGCGCAGCGTTTACCGCGCTTCACGCGTGCTGCTCTGGCGGCTGCAATACGCCTATCTACGCCGCCGCGCCAACGTATTTCTGACGATTTCCGAATTCACGAAGCGTGAAATGGTGGAAATCCTGAAAATTCCAGCTGAAAAGATTCACGTGGTACCCTGCGCCGCATCGTTCGCGCTGCCCGGGCCGCCGGACGACGACGCCAAGCGCGCGCTGCGGAAAAAATACAATCTTCCGGAGCATTTCGTGCTCTTTGTGGGCAACAGCAACCCGCGCAAAAACCTGCGGCGGCTGATGCAGGCCTTCGACCAGGTGAAGCGGTGCACGGCGCTGCCGCACCAATTGATCATTGCGGGCGACAAGGGCTGGCTATTCAACCGCGAGCAGGAGCTCTCCGCGCTTGAGCATGCCGCCGACATGCGCTTCATCGGCTTCGTGCCCGAAGTGGACATGCCCGCGCTCTACGCCGCGGCGGATATGTTCGCCTTTCCCACGCTCTATGAGGGCTTCGGCATCCCGGTGATTGAGGCCCAATTGTGCGGCACGCCGGTACTTGCCGCCAGCGGTAGCGCACTCGAGGAGGTCGGCGGCGACGGCGCACTCTATGCCGATCCCTATTCGGTGGACAGCATCGCCGAAAACATGCTGCGCATCCTGGACGACGCATCCCTGGCCGCCGCGCTGCGCGAACGCGGATGGGAAAACGCCGCGCGCTTCACGTGGAAGGGCTCGGCGCAGCTGCTCAACGACGTGCTGGAGCGCGCGCTTGAGGATACGTCCGCGCCGGTTTCCGCCGCCATTGAGGAAGGCTGACCGTTCGCCGAATGCGCAAAACGCCGGTGCGTTTTTGCCAATTATCACCCTTAAAGTCATCCCCCGTTGAACGGGCAGCCCCTACTCGGGAGCTGCCTTTATTTGCCTTTTTCTCCTGTTTACCCGCAAGCGGGTCGTCCAGCTCTCTCATGCTGATCTGGTCATTCATTATATCGTCCTGTAACCGGTTCCTGATATATTCTTTTATCGCACCTTCATACTTTCCTATGCCGGATTACAGCATGTGGGGCTATGACAACGCGCAGATTCTCGATCTGCTGCGGCGCTCACAGGAGTTGAAAGGACAAAAAGGTATTCCCTGCGGGTCTGGTACTGATCGTGCTCGGAATCGCCTGCAACGCGCTTGCCGCATCCACTGACGAATCAAAGATGCAGGGCTTCGTGCCTGGGCTGCTAATGGGACTGTCGCGGAGATTCTGGCGGCATTGCTTTCGTCGGCAAAAAGTTTCTTCGAGAATGACGCGCCGGCATTCTCCTGTTTGCTTGAAAAGATAGTACCGGTCTGCTACAATAAATTAATCCAGACAAGGGAAGGTCCTCTCCATGAAAGAAAACCGAAAACTGCTCAAGGAAGTGCTTCGAGATATTCAGAAAGATATGACGGATGAAGAGGTGTTGGCGCTGCTGGCGGACAGCCGGGTATCCGTGAACCCCACTGAGGAAAAGGCGAAGTACACCCTCGGCCAGCGGGCGGCGGATGCGATTGCAAAGTTTGCCGGCAGCTGGGCGTTCATTTTCTCGTTTACCGGCGGATTGGTACTGTGGATGGTTGTCAACACGGTGCTCGCCGTCCGGGCATTCGACCCGTATCCATTTATCCTGTTGAATCTGGTGCTGTCCTGCATCGCGGCCATTCAAGCGCCGCTGATTATGATGAGCCAGAACCGGCAGGAGGAAAAGGATCGCCGCCGCGCCGAAAACGACTATAAGGTCAACTTGAAAACCGAGATCATGATCGAGGATCTCTACGACAAGGTCAACGCCATTCTGGCCAAGCAGTCGGCGCTGGAAAAGCGGCTCGCGCAAGGCGGCGAGACCGCTGCAAGCAGTCTGCCAAAGGATCCGAAATAAAACTGATTTGTTTTTAATATACGCATATAAGCCCCCGCCCTTCCTCCTGATGCGAAGGAAAGGCGAGGGCTTTTTCTGCTGCGTATTCGGGGCGGCTTTGGGATTACATATTACTTTTTATGGAACACGATGGCGCGGTCGTATACAATTTCGTAGTACGACGGGCCAACACCCGTTTCCGGCTCCACATACGCGCGATAGGCGAGGAACAGCTGCGTTTCGTTGTCCGCGCCATAGAAGCGGCCGTTTGCGTTGTCGGTGCTGTAGGGAATCGAGGCGGTAAATTCATCCTCGGCGGTGCGTGCCAGCTTCATGACATAATAGTTGCCGTCGCCCTCGCCGGTGAGGTACGCGTCGGCGGAGCCCGCATACATGGAATCGTACAGGCTGACGATGCCGTTGAGCATCGGACGCGCGTAGAGCACGGTGTTGGCATAGGTCGCCTTGCCGGTCGCCACGTGATTCACGCCGTAAACCACCACGAAATCCTCGCCGGAATTCAGTGTGAAATCATCGGTCATCAGATAACTGGTGTCACGGTTGTCGCCCTGCGCGTTTTCGTCGTTCAGATAACCCGTCATGCCCTCCGGCACGGCGATGCGCGCGGTCAGCTCCTCGTAATCGTATTCCTCGGCATACTGCGCAATCAGCTTCTGGCGAATGGCGTCCAGCGCCTTATCGGCCTCTGGCAGCGTCTGCACTTCATGAACGCCGGTGCCGCGGGGCGTGAGCGCCGGATAGGCATAGGCGTTTTCGGGCGTTTCCGTCTTAGGCGTAACGCGGTAGACACGCATCGTTTCGGAAAGCGACGCGAGCCACTGGTCGAACACCGTCTCGTCTGCGGGCTGGGAGGTGCGCATCAGAATGCTGAATACGTCCGCGCCCTTTTCAAGGCCCATGCGCAGCGTGTCGGCATAGAACGGCGCGATGTTAATCATGTTTTCGTCATAGCCTGCCTCAATCAGCGCGGCGTGGATCGCTTCCGCCGTGTCCTGATTGCCCGAGGCGATGTAGGCA
>CAKUDW010000208.1 GCA_934645275.1 uncultured Clostridia bacterium | reverse complement strand
GCGCGCGTCCCACCAGCGCGCTTTCAGCAATGCGCGCCATCTCTGTCGGGTGCGGAATTATGCGGGCCACGGTCTCCGTCTGTGCCTGTGTTCGTATTTTAGCACTTTGCGCGCCGTTCGTCAACGCCCGGCGGACATATTTAACCACGGCGCGCTTTTTAATTGACTTTTTGCGGGGCGCTTGCTACAATAAATACTGGATTATTTTGTGCCGGAGGGGCGATCGTGCCATGAAAAACAGCTATCGCCATCGCAAGCGGCGCGCGCGGCGGCTTCGTACGGCGCTGATGCTGCTGTGCGCGGCGGCGCTGCTCTACGGCGGCGTGCGGCTCACGCAATATGCGTTGCGGGCCGCGGCCACCCGCCGCTCCGATCGCGCGGCGCAGCAGATATTCGAGGCTTCCCCCGCGCCCACGGATGAAGCCGCTCCATCGCTCGCCGAGGCGGCGGTGCCGGAAGAAGCGCTGCCGGAAGAAACGCCGGTTCCCGGCAACGTTTACCAGTATATCGGCGGCGAGCTGCTGCCGAACATGGCGGCGCTGCGCGCGGAAAACCGGGATATCGTGGGCTGGATCAAGGTGCCCGGCGAAATCAACCTGCCCGTGCTCTACCGCGACAACGAATACTATCTGAACCATGATTTTCAGGGCGAGGTCATCGATTCGGGCGCGCCGTTCCTGGATGAATATACGCCGTTCACGGCCTTTTCACAGCTGCTGGTGGTGCATGGCCACAACATGTTCGACGGTTCCATGTTTTCACCGCTGCTGCAATATCGCAAGTCCGCCTACGCGTCCCAACACGGCTTTCTGACCTTCACCACCCTCTTTCGGGAGGAAACCTACCTGATGCTGATGGCCTGCGACGTGCCCGGAGATGCGGACACGCCCGGCTTCATTCCTTACAATGCGGACGCGCGCTTTGACAGCGAAACCGAATTCAACGCCTTTATTGCGGTGCTCGGCAACGCCGCGGTGTGCCGCTCGCCGCTGGACGTGCGCGCGGACGACGCGCTGCTGCTGCTCTCCACATGCCGCGACGACGACCGCGTGGTCGTGTTGTTTCGGCGGATGCGCGATGACGAGACGCGCGAGGGCATTCTTCAACAGCTTACGAACAACATGAATTGAGATGATACAGTATGGAATTTCGTGAAAATTACGATGTAGTGGTCGTCGGCGCGGGTCATGCGGGCTGCGAGGCCGCGCTCTGCTGCGCGCGCATGGGCCTGAGCACGCTGCTGACCACGCTGAATCTGGATTCGCTGGCCATGATGCCCTGCAACCCCGCCATTGGCGGTACAGCGAAGGGGCATCTGGTGCGCGAGCTGGACGCGCTGGGCGGCGAAATGGGACGCGCCATCGATGATGTGTTTATCCAGAGCCGCATGCTCAATACCGGCAAGGGTCCCGCGGTGCATTCCCTGCGCGCGCAGGCCGACAAAAAGGAATATCAGAAGCGCATGCGCCGCGCCGTGGACGATTGCGAGCGCCTGGATCTGCGGCAGGCCGAGGTGCGGCAGGTGTTTGTGGAAAATGGCCGCGTAGCCGGCGTGGAAACCACCACCGGCGCGCGCGTGGGCTGCCGCGCGGCGGTGATCTGCACCGGCGTATATCTGAAATCGCGCATCATTATCGGCGAATGCAGCTGGAACGGCGGCCCGCAGGGGTTGATGGCTGCGAACGCGCTGACGGAAAACCTCGCCGACCTTGGCTTTGAAATTCGCCGCTTTAAGACCGGTACGCCCGCGCGTCTGGACGGCCGCACCATTGATTTTTCGCGCATGGAGCCGCAGGATGGCGACGATCCGGTCACGCCCTTTTCATTCATGACCGATCCGGCGACGCTGCGCAACCGCGCGCGCTGCTATCTGACCTACACCACGCCGGAAACGCACAAAATCATACTGGATAATCTCGACCGCGCGCCGGTATATTCGGGCGATATCAAGGGCACGGGCGCGCGCTATTGCCCGTCCATTGAAACGAAGGTCGTGCGCTTCAAGGATAAGGATCGCCACCCGATTTTCATGGAGCCCGAGGGTTTAAATACCAATGAATGGTACGCGCAGGGCATGTCCACCTCCATGCCGGAGGATATTCAGCGGGAAATCTACGCTTCTGTGCCCGGACTGGAGCATGCAAAGATACTGCGCCTGGCTTACGCCATCGAGTACGACTGCATCGATTCCACTGCACTGGATGCGAGCTTCTGTGCAAAGCACATCCGCGGCATGTATTTCGCCGGGCAGATCAACGGCACCTCCGGCTATGAAGAGGCCGCCGCGCAGGGGCTGTATGCGGGCATGAACGCCGCGCTCTATGTTCAGGGACGCGCGCCGCTGCTGCTGACCCGCGCCGACGCGTATATCGGCGTTATGGTGGACGACCTTGTGACGCGCGGTACGGACGAACCCTATCGCATGATGACCAGCCGCGCGGAATACCGCCTGCTGCTGCGGCAGGACAACGCCGACCTGCGCCTGACGCAGCTGGGCTACGATGCGGGACTTGCCAGCGAGGCGCGGCTGCGCCGGATGGAGCAGAAGCGCGAAGGTACTGCGGCGGCCATTTCGGCGCTGGAGAAGGCGCACGCGCTGGAAAAGCTGCGGCGCACCGAGGAGAATTTCGACAGCGTCCGCGCCGCGAAGCCGGACATACCGGATTTCCCGCCGGAGATCAAGCGGCAGGCTGAGATCGAGGTGAAGTATCAGGGCTATATCGACCGCCAGCAGGCGGAGGTGAAGAAATTCCGCCGCATGGAGGACACGCCGCTTCCCGAGGGCGTCGATTACATGGCCATGGCCGGGCTGCGCATCGAGGCGCGCGAAAAGCTGCAGCGCCGTCAGCCGCGCTCGCTGGGCCAGGCGTCGCGCATCCCGGGCGTTTCCCCGGGCGACGTGACCGTGTTGATGATCTGGCTCAAGAGCCGGGAGGGCAGGGTATGATCGATTTGCTGATATCCCGCGCGGCGCAGGCGAATCTGGCGCTGAGCCGCGAGCAGGCGGAGAAGTTTCAGGCCTATCACCGCATGCTGACGGAGGCGAACGCGCGCTTTAACCTGACTCGCGTGGACGACGATCCCGCCGAGGCCATCGACCGCAATTATCTGGACTGCATTTTGCCTATTGCCGGCGGCTGGTTTGCCGGTGCGGCGCGCGCGGTGGACGTGGGCAGCGGCGCGGGTTTTCCCGGCGTGCCGCTGGCGATCTGCCTGCCGGAAACGCGCTTTATATTGATGGATTCGCTGGGCAAGCGCGTGGAATTTTTAAGCGACGTGATCGCTGCGCTCCAATTAAACGCCGAGGCCGTGCACTTGCGCGCCGAGGACGGGGCGCGCAGGCCCGACTACCGCGAGGGCTTCGATATTGCCGTGGCGCGCGCCGTGGCGCCGATGAACCTGCTGGCGGAATACCTGCTGCCGCTGGTACGCGTGGGCGGGCGCATGCTGGCCTATAAGGGGCCCGCGCTCGCCGAGGAGCTTGCGCAGGCGCAGAATGCGCTTAATATTCTGGGCGGCAGCGTCGAATGCGAAGCGCCGGTCAGTTTGCCCGGCCGCGACTGGGATCACCGCGTGGCTGTGATTTCAAAAATTGCGCCTACGCCTGAAAAATATCCACGCAAGGCGGGTAAAGCGGAAAAGAAACCGCTGTAAGCATATTCCACGGACGAAAAAGAGCGCTGTCGCCGCATTCGCTTCGGGGTCAGCGTATAAAAATTGCTGTAAAGCTATGTAAATTTCAGCCAACACGGGTATAATTCATGGGCGTGCCGATTATAATAAGTCTCGCTTGAAGGAAATGCTTTCAAGTAACAACAAAGTTTGGGAGGAACGTTCCATGAAGAAAATCATCGCTCTGAT
>CAKUDW010000207.1 GCA_934645275.1 uncultured Clostridia bacterium | reverse complement strand
CTGCGTCAGACACGCAAAGAACTCGCTGGTAAGCAGCGTACCCTCCAGGGCGATATTGAACACCTTCACCTTGCTGCAAACGCCCGCGCAGAGCGCCACCAGCAGGATAGGCGTCATGTAGCGCAGGGTAGAATTGAACACGGACGCCAAATAGTCGATGGATACCGTCATGCCTGCCCGCCTCCCTTCTGATCCACGCGCGTCCTATGGCTTCTATAAGCAATCTTCACCAGACGCACGGACATCAGCAGCGTTATGATGCCTTCAATCATATTGCAAACCTCCACCGGAATCACGGTGCTGCGCTGCATGGCGCTGCCGCCGGTGTTCAAACCTGCCAGCAATATGGAGGCCACTGCCGTGCCGATGGGGTTGAAATCGGCCAACAACGCCGCAACCATGCCGCTCCAGGCATAGCCGGTGTTGAAAATCATCTGGTCGATATAGCGGTATTTGCTGCCCAGCACTTCGAACGCGCCGCCCAGACCGGCCATCACGCCGCTGAGGATCAGCACCAGATACAGCATTTTGCGAGCGTTTACACCACCATAGCGCGCAAAGCGCGGGTTCAGGCCGCCCATGCGGGATTTATAGCCGAAGCTGGTACGCGTAAAGAGCACATAAATGATAGCCACGGCAATCAGCGCCAATGCAAAGCCCCAGTGTACTGAGCCGGAAAACATCTTCGGCAGCTGCGCTTCCTTGGCAATTTTACCAGTCTGTACCGCCACGATATCCAACGCTTCGGGGTCCTTCACGACGTAGTTGGTCATGTAGCTGGCCAGATTGTTGGCAATGTAATTCATCATCAGCGTGGAGATAATGAACGTGACCTCAAATTTTTCAAACAACCAACCGGAAATTACCGAATACAGCGCACCCGCCAGTACCGCCGCCGCCACCGCCGCCAGAATGCGCAGCGGGCCAGAAACCGGCAGATAGTAAGCCGCCATCGCCGCGCAGAAAGAACCCAGAATCATCTGCCCTTCGCCGCCCATGGCCTCGTAACCTGAGCGCCAGGCGATGCACACCGCCAAACCGCCCATAATGATGGGGGTGGCGCGCTTCAAAGTTTCAGAAATATAGAAGCTGTTGCCAAAAGCGCCGCGAATCATGGCGGAATAAGCTGTAAACACATTTTCGCCGCAAATCATGATGACGATTGCGCCCAGAAACAGACTGATCAGCACAGCCACCAGCGGCTGGCTCAATTTATCGGCAATGTTCACCAGGCGGCGGCGCACATCGCTCTTTTCAGCTCTCATTCTTCAACTGCACCTCCCACCATCAACAGACCCAGATGCTTGTCATCCATGCTGTCTCGCTTAAACTCGCCGTTGATTCTGCCGTCGAAAATAACATAGATGCGATCCGAAAGGCTCATGATTTCCGTAAGCTCTGAGGACACAAGCAGTATCGCCGCGCCCTCGCCGCGCCGCTGCACCAGTCGGTCGTGAATGGCTTCCATTGCGCCCACATCAATGCCGCGCGTCGGCTCGCAGCAAATCAGCACCGGCGTGTTCATGCTCATTTCGCGCGCCACAATCAGCTTCTGCGCGTTGCCGCCGGAAAGCTCACTCATCTTCTGAATGGCCGAAGATGCCTTCACGCTGAAATCAGCGATCAACTTTTCAGCATAGGCGCGCACTGCGCCGTGACGCACAAAGCCACGACGGGAAAACGGCATTTCATCCTGTCGCCCCATCAGTGTGTTTTCCTCCAGCGTTGCATCAGTGGCGCTGCCCACGGCATAGCGATCCTCGGGAATGTGCGCGAGACCCGCCCTGCGAATTTCGAGCACCGACTTGCCCGTCACATCCTGCCCGCCGACCAGCACCTTGCCGCCGCTGGCCGTCATCAAACCGGTAATACAGGAAATCAGTTCGCTTTGACCATTGCCGGAAACGCCCGCTATGCCCACAATTTCGCCCGCGTTTACATGCAAACTGACATTTTTGAGCACATCGCGCCCATCCACATGCAGGCTCAGGCCCTGCGTTTCCAGCATGACCTTGCCCGGCTCGAGCTGCGGAATTTGGTGGTCCACAATTTGGTGGCCCACCATCAAAAAGGCGAGCTCCTCGATATTGGTTTCCTGCTTCATGCGTTCGGCCACCACCCTGCCCTGCCGCATCACGTATACGCGGTCGGCCACGGCCATGACCTCCTGCAGCTTATGGGTAATGAGCACGATGCTCTTGCCCGCGTCCGCAAGTTTACGAATTGTATCGAGCAGTGCCTCCACCTCCAGCGGCGTGAGCACGGCGCTCGGCTCGTCAAAGATGATGATTTCGGCACTCTGATACAGTATTTTCAGAATTTCAACGCGTTGGCGCAGGCCCACCGGACAATCGCTGATACGCGCGCGCGGATCAATTTTCAGCTGATATTTATCTGAAAGGGCCAGAACCGCTTCCACGGTTCCGTTCATATCCATAAACGGGCCCCGGTGAATTTCATTTTTAAATACGATATTCTCGGCAACAGTCATCTGATCAAAGAGCATGAAGTGCTGCTGCACCATGCCGATGCCATGAGCCATGGCGTCCGACGGATTGCGGAAGCGCACGGGCTCGCCGTTCACCAAAATCTGCCCAGAGGTCGGCTTTTCCAGGCCGTAGAGTATCTTCATGATCGTGGATTTGCCCGCGCCGTTTTCGCCGACAATGGCCAAAATTTCGCCGCGATTCAGGTGAAGGTTCACGCCGTCGTTGGCGCGCACGCCATCGGAATATACCTTCACGATGTCTTTCATTTCAAAAATCATGAATGCAAGCTCCTCTTTGTTCACAGAAGAATTGTCGACGCACTGCCGACTTATTCACTAACCACCGCTATACCACTTTCTGCAACGCAACTGGCCCGACCGCTGCGGGCGGCACTGCCCAGATCCCACCGGACAGGTCTCGAATATGTTAGCAGCAGCCGCTCCCACGCGATGCATCGCGGGCACAGCCAGTTGGAGGTTGTTTTTTTTTCCCCCCTGCTACCGAGCCCTGCGCATGTGCGCCGCGGCTTCAATGCGTTAGAGACTCCCGCCCGCACAATCGCTTCGCGGCTTGCGAATTTTTCCCTTAAAATACGGGGAATGACCGCTCAATGCGGCGCATTCCCCGTATTTCCGGCTCCCGTTCAAGGCGTCAACGCCGAACAGTCGGAAGTCCGGATGAAAAATCAGAAGGTGTAGTCCTCCATGGCCGGCAGCGTAAGCACCAGTTCGCCGGAAACGATCTTGTCGACAACTTCCTGGCAGGCGGCGATAACTTCGTCGGTCAGGATCTCTTCGTTACGATAGTTGCCGGGATTAGTAACATGGGTCGCGCCGATAGCGCCGTCCTTGAGATCCTGCACGGTCAGACCCATGGTCATGCTGTCGTTGAAGAAGGCGTCGATGATATAGCCGGTGGAAACGCCAGTGTTCTTCAGCTGCGCAGAGAGGATGTAGGGGTTATCCGGCGTAGTGGCGTCCGCATCCTGAGCGATGGAATAGATGGGCGTGCCAGCCTCGGCCAGCTCAAGCGCCGCCTGGAAGATACCGTCGTTGCAGGCAGCCGCGCCACCGAAGATGTAGGTTGCGCCGGCCGCAGCCTGCTGCTTGGCATACTCATAGGCAATGGCGGTGTCGGAATAGCTGTTGGTCCAGTTGAAGGTAAACTTCGCATCGGGATTCACGGAACGAACGCCCTCAGCAAAACCCCAAGTGTATTTGAAGGAGCCAGCGCCCTCAAAGCAACCGATATAGCCGTACAGTTCTTCATCCGGGAAGGCGTTGCCAGCCATCACGCCCATCAGGTAGGCGGCCTGCTCTTCATTGTAGCTGATGGACATGACGTTGTCGCTACCGGCGTCGGTATCGATCACGGCATACTTGGCGGC
>CAKUDW010000206.1 GCA_934645275.1 uncultured Clostridia bacterium | reverse complement strand
GCGGCATGTACGGTGGGCATGGGGCGATTTTTGCGGCGGGAAATCCCATTTTCCAGAGCGAAAATCGTTTCCTTGCAGTTTTTGCGCTCGGAAATCTGAAAAGATTTCAGCAAAAACTGGTGAGGGTGGCAGTGGCGGTGGAGCATGCTTCCCCGTCCACATGCTTCGCCGATTCATTGAAGGGGGATATGGGATATGCGCCCTGAAGAGATTCACCTGCGCGTCGCCACGCCGGACGACGCCGAGAAAATACTTGCCGTCTACGCGCCCTATGTGCGCGAAACCGCCATCACATTTGAATATGAGGTGCCCACCGTGGATGAATTCCGCGGCCGCATCGCGCATACGCTGCAAAAATATCCCTACATCGTGGCAGAACGCGGCGGCGAAATTCTGGGCTACGCCTATACCGGCGCATTCGTTGGCCGCGCGGCCTACGATTGGGCCGTCGAAACGTCGATCTATGTTGGCATGAACTGCCGCAAGATGGGCCTGGGCGGGCGACTCTATGCCGCGATCGAGGCCATTTCCCGCGCGCAGAATATCATCAATCTGAATGCCTGCATTGGCAGCACCGACGCGCCGGACACGCACTTGAACAACAACAGTTCCGAATTCCATGCGCATCTGGGCTACCGCATGGTCGGTGAATTCAGTCAGTGCGGCTATAAATTTGGCCGCTGGTACAACATGGTCTGGATGGAAAAGATGCTCGGCCCACATCCGGATGTACCCGCGCCCGTGATTCCGTTTCCGGAGTTGAGCCGCGACGCATTGAAGGCTGCAGGCGTGGAAGCTTGAAAATGCGACCGGGCTTTTAAATTCACATCGGTTGTGCATTGTGTGCCGGAGTTTCCACAAAGCGGAGGCTCCGGCAACAATCGCCTGTTACGTGCAAATTGATCGCCGCTATGCGGAAGGTGCAGTGTTTATAAGCGCCATGAAGAGCCCTGTCCGTGCAGAGAGTGTCAAGGCCGCGCGGAAGATCGGAATCGCTGGCGGTATTGCGGCGCATTGTTTCTTTTAAGCCTATACATTTAACATATATTTGATTGACTTTTCCGGATAACGCATGGTATTATGACTTCGGTTAAAGACATCTAATCAGTAGCGACTGCTGTATGCGGCGCGAAGCGCATCGGGGAAGCGCTTCGTTTCCTCACTCATGACCCCGACATGAGCATGCGGTCATACACATAGGTTAGAGAACTCTAACCAACCAAATAATGAAAACATGTGCTGCGGCGTATAGCCCGGAAAGTGAGATGACTTATGAAAAAAATCAAAGTATTGGCTCTGATGTTGGCACTGGTAATGGGACTCATGGCGCTGCCCACCGGCGCGCTGGCGCATGGCGCGTGGTTTGCCCGCCGCTCGGATCGCATTCAGCTGGTTTGCGGCGAAGGCTGGAAGGACAATGCCTATGATCCGAACGGTCTGCTCGAAATGAAGGGCTACGATGCGGAATATGCCGATGTGGCCGTCGAGCCCATCAATGGCGACGATTATTTCTACATTGAGCCGGCGGATGATCTGGCCGTCGTGTACGTTTGCCTGGACTACGGCTTCTGGAGCAATACGCCCGAGGGAACCTGGGTGCCCTATCCGATGGACGAGGTTGAAGGCGCTACCATCGGCACCCACGCCATTAAGTACAGCCTGAACTACCTGGGCAATGTGAATGAAGTAAAGCCCATCGACGGCCTGCTGTATCAGTTCGTGCCCTCCGTCGATCCGACCAAGCTTGAAATTGGCGAAGAATTCACCGTTCAACTCCTGCACAATGGCGAACCGATGGCCGATGTGGACATCATTCCCGATGTGGTCAACCATCACACCGAGATGATCAAGACGGATGAAAACGGCATGGCGACGGTTAAGGCATCGAACGGCGGCGTCAACGTTATCGGCTGCGAAATGGTCGTGCCCTATGAAAATGAGGGCGTCGATAATAAGGCCACCCGCAGCAAGGCTTTCGTCAGCCTGAGCTTTACGCTCTATCCCGAGGAGGACGAGTGATCCAGACGCTCAAAAGCTCCGGCGCGTTCGATATCGAACGCGCCGGAGCTTTGTAAAGCATGAAAATCAACAAGACTCTGGTTTTGCGGGCCGGCGGGTTCTAACGGGATGGCCGTGCCGCAAAGCGCTGTAACGCGAACTTTGTTCGCCTTATTCCGCTTCTCCGTAAATGAATTCCTGAAGCAGCGCCGCATTTTTCTCAAAATCAGGCTTAATGCACCAGGTATTGCCGTACATGCCGGATTCAAACGTGCCGTCGGCGGGGATGCGCGTCTCTTCCACGGTGCTCAGATCCATGCTCAGGCCGATGGTGCCGATTTCCATAATCTCGGGAACGCTCAGGCTGGTTTCTACATAGTTTAGCAACACGTTGATGACCGTCAGCAGCGTGGCGGCGCTCGCGCCGTTCTTCAGCTTCTGCGCCATCGCCAGCAGTACGGTGCGCTGGCGGCCAGTGCGCGCGTAGTCATTGTCAATCTTGCGGATGCGGGCAAAAGCCGTTGCCTGGTTGCCGTTCAGGTGTACGCTGTCGCCGCTCTCCTGCAGCTTTTCCATGCCGGACAGCGAGGACAGGTTGAACAACCCCTGATTCAGCGCCCTGCGCTCAGATTCCGTCACTGCGATTTCCACGCCGCCCACCAGATCGATGATTTCCGCAATGCCCTTCATGCTGACCAGCGCGTAGTCGTCAATTTCCACGCCGAAGCTGTCGTTGATGGCCTGCATCGTCATCTCCGGACCGCCTACGGCGCATAACTCCGTCAGCTTGCGGTGCGAGCTCTTGCCAGGCTCGGTTACCCAGGTGTCGCGCAGCAGCGAGGTCATCTTTACCTGCTTGCTTTCGCGGTTGATGGATACAATAATCATGGAATCGGAACGCGTATGGCTGTTTTTGCTGTAAGAATCGCAGCCCAGCAGCAGTACATTCCACCAGCTGCCTTCGGCGCTCAACTTCGCTCCCGCCATGGCCGGGGCGCACAGACCCAGCGCCAGCAGCAGCGCCAGTGCGGCCGATATCCATTTCTTTAGTCGCTTTCCCATAGACTTCGCTTCTCCTTTGTGTGCGCGGCATAACCCGCGAATGCATGTTGGTGATGGTATTTGGACGGCTGCGGCGGCGCAGCGGTTCCGTGTTTTGTATGTCTACCATATTTTATATATCAAATGTTTCGTTTGCAACGCCGAGCGAGGGTTGTTTGGCAAAATAACATTTGGCGGCAGAATATTTCGACATGAACGGTGCGCTAAAGGCCGTGAATGGCTTGCGATATTTATACGTTCATGTTAAAATAGCATTGATAAATGGCTGCATTTTTCGCATGCCCATACGGGGCGCTGGGCGAAATGCGCTGCCGGATTCAGCGATGCGGGATATGCTGATGTATCCGTGCGACGATTCGATTGGGAGGGGAATACAGGTGAAAAGATTTCTGGCATGTCTGTTGACGTTGGCGCTGCTGCTGGGCGCGCTGCCCATGGCGTTCGGCGAGGAAGGGGCGGCGGAAGCTCCCGCGGTGCAGGAAGTGCCCGCGCCCGAACCGGCAGCGGAACCTGAACCTGAAGAAGAACAGGAAATTGAGGCGACCGAAGAACCGGCAGCGGAGTCGGTCGTTACCGAAGTTCCGATGGCGGAACCCGAAATCACCGAAGCGCCGGCGATTGAGGAAGACTCGACGCCCGAGCCGGAAATCACGCCCGAGCCTGAAACGGCGGCGGAACCCACGGAAGAACCCGCGCCCGAACCGGCGCGGACGCTAGCCGTGTCCATTTTGGCGGAACCGGTCGAGGAGGGTTGCGCCGAGATCGTCGCGACCGTTGAAAAGAATTTCGACGCGGAAATCGTATACGAATGGCAGACGCTCAATCTGAACGACCCCGAGGCGGAATGGACGAGCATCGACCAGCATGAGGACGTTCTTCGCCTGACCGGGCTCACGCC
>CAKUDW010000205.1 GCA_934645275.1 uncultured Clostridia bacterium | reverse complement strand
TCATACGCCATACAGTTCGACGGATACGGTGCGGTCGTCCAAAAAGTCCTTCCGGAGTATCGTTCGGCACAGGCCGCGATCAACGAAAAGCGCGCTGCGAAGTAATTCGTAGGAATAAGCTTGCTCAATAAAGAAGAGCCGGTGCCCCTTTTCAAGGGTCGCCGACCCGCGAAACTCCGGTTTTGCCAATTCTTGTTCCCTTAAATGACGGCCGCCCGCATTTTCAGCAATGAAAGTGCGGGCGGCTTTGTATGCGCCGTCGAAAAGGTTTGGCGCAGTATTTGGGACGTTGGGCATAATTCAGGCCTTCAGCAGAATCCACATGGCGGGGCGAACGCCGCCGTCGCCATAATTAATGTTGATGCCGGGAATATAGAGTGAACCATCCGGGTATATGCCGACGGCGGATACCAGATTGTTGCCGGGCGTGCGCGCCCATCACCAGTCTCCCAGGGCGCGATCCGAATCTGCCGGATAGTATTTTTGCAGTTCATCCACGCCGAAAATGAATACCTTGTCCATGCTGTCTGGACCGCCGGGCGTGCTGTAATCCGGGTTTTCGGCGGCCTGAACGGGCGAGGCGACGAGTTGGCTGCGCTCCTCACGGGTGAAAGCCTGTTCAATAAAATCGTGGCCGAGCCATTGCCGCAGGCTGCACCGGCTCCAGTTGACGTCTACGCGCTGATCGTTGTAAGCGCGCTGCGTGACCAGCTGTGTCGCATGCAGCAGCCGAAGCTTGCCGCGTCGTTCCAGCACGCGCCAGAAAATCGGCTGGCCATTCCACTGGCCAAAGGCCACGGTATTGCCTTTAGCAAACTGCTTCAGCGTCATGCAACGCGCCAGATACCACGGCGCGCGACCGTAGTCGCCCAGCGCGGCAAATTGCTGCGCGGCCTGATCGAGCTCGGCGTCCGAGCCATGCGCGGTGTAGAGGCGCTTGGCCGCCTGATACTGCTGCTCCAGCACAGTAGAAGTTGCGTCTGTCCTGTCCATATGTTTTTCCTCCTGATAGGGTCTATATCATTGCGTCATCCGGTTCAAAAGCGCGAGGGCCTCTTCAAGCTTTGGATCGACGCGATCAGTTTGCAGGGCGTCGCGCACGCAGCCCTCGATGTGAGCCTTTACGACTTCCTGATTGATTGTCTTCAGCAGCGACTGCGTGGCCAGCAGCTGGTTGGAAATTTCCACGCAGTAGCGATCCTCTTCGACCATGCGTATGATGCCTTCCAGCTGTCCGCGGGCGATCTTGAGCTTGCGAAGAACGCTGTTATGATCTGCTCTCATTTTGTTTTACTGCCAGAGCATGGCTCCGCCTTTCTGTCATTATTACTATACCTGGGTGGGGTATTAACGCTGAATATTATACTGCGGGAATGCGCCGTGCGCAAGGGGGATAATCAACATTTTACCGTGCGGATGCGTCCGCCGGTTTCACTTGAAAAATGGCGCGGCCGTTGCTATAATACTGGTATGAACAAAGCAAGGGGGAAAAAGAGCTATGAAGCGAGCGCTGGTGCTTTCCGGCGGCGGTTCCCGCGGGGCCTATGAATGCGGCGCATGGCAGGCGTTGAAGGAGATGAACATCCGGCTCGATGCGGTGTATGGCACGTCCATCGGCGCGATTAACGCCGCGCTGGTGGCGCAGGGCGATCTGGACCGCTGTGTGAGATTGTGGAACACCATCACGCTGAATCAGATCATCGCCCTCGATGAGGACGAGGATTTTAACATCGACCACATGCTGCACAGCAAGCGCGACATTATTCCCTTTCTGGTGGAGAATGCGAAGAATCTGCGCATGGACATTACGCCGCTGGAAAATCTGGTGCGCGAGAGCATCGACGAGGGGCGCGTGCGCGCCTCGGGCATGGAATTGGGCATCATGGTGACGCACGTGCCGGTGCCGGCGGGCGTACCGATGCGGCTGGAGGACATTCCGCGCGGCGAGCTGGGCGACCATCTGATCGCTTCCGCGTCGTGCTTTCCAGTATTTCCGGTGAAAAACATCGGCAGCGAGCGCTACATAGACGGCGGCTTTGCCGACAACCTGCCCGTGGGCATGGCGCTGGAGGACGGCGCGGACGAGGTGATTGCCATCGATATCCACCCGCAGTTCACGCATCCGGAGTACGCGAATCTGCCCTGCCTGACCGTCGTGCATCCGCTGAACGATTTGGGGCCGTTTCTGGATTTTTCGCGAGAGGTGCTCGACCGCAGCCGCCGCATGGGTTACTATGATACGATGAAGGTCTACGGTCGCTTCGACGGCGTGCGCTACACCTTCTCGCGCGTGAGCGATCTGAAAATTGCACCGCTGGCCCGCGGCTATGTGCAGCGCCTGGCGCGCCTGGACGCAAAGAGTGCGGCTCGGGGTGGCGATGCGTTTCTGTCCGCGGCACTCTGCGCCGATTCGCCGCTGAAAAAGCTCGACTGGAAGAACGCCTTTTTGCGCGGGCTGGAGCTGTGCGCGCAGAGCCTGGGCTTCCGCGAGGACGCGATTTACGAAATCGACACGTTGACCGGTCGCGCGCTGAGCTTTGTGCGCGAGGCTGAGGCGGGCAGCTTTTCCGAAGCGGCGCGCGGCGGCAGTCGCAGGCTTATCGCCCACATTTTCAGCCGGCTTCAGACCGAGCCGGATTATGCCGAGAATAATCTCAAGCGCCTGTCCGATTATCCGATGGAGACCGCCGCGGCGCTGTATCTGGATTTCATCTATCGGAAGCTGTAAAAAATGCACCTTCGTCATTGATAACAGACGGAGGTGCACTATTTTATTTAATACTCCAACAAACGTACTTTATAGCGGATTCATTAGTCGAAAATATGCTATCGTCAGTATATGCTACTTTGTGAATACCGCAGTAGACTTTACTAATCTCGCTGGCATTAGGGATAACTATATAATCTGAATATACAGTTTTGCCTGGTTCCACAGTTTTGGTGGTTGTACCATAGTAGACATAATCGTCATATATTTCATTTCCCCACACATCCTCGGCATAAACATATAACTCAAAAGCTTTTACAGTTTTTTTCTTGGCACAATTTGTAACTTGGAAACGTATTTTGTAATAGTCCCCTTTTACTTTATTCCATTGCGCATATGCATTATTTGCAAAAACTAATGCCATTGCAGGATCTTTATACTGTTTTGGATTACCTTCAAACAGTAGACATTGCATGCGCTGGGTTGCTTTGCTTTCGTGGCTCAAAGAAAAGTTTTGTCGGTTAAATTCAATAACGGCTTCTTCTGTTTGTAGTCCAAATATTCCATCGGCTTCGCCAGATAGATAACCGAGTCTTATTAGTTCTATTTGAAGCCGTTTGACTTCTTCGCCTTTATCACCTCTTTTCAATAAGGGATAAGGGGTCTGCGTAGCAGCCGGTTTTGGATTTCCTTCAAAAAGAAGGAATTGTGTTTGTTCATCAGCTACGTTATATGCCTTAGAGAAGTTTTGTTCATTGAAAGAGCGGACCGCTTTTTCTGTCTGAAAATCGAAGCGACCTCGCGCAGTTCCTTCGAAGTAGCCATATTGAATCAGCGCTTTTTGTAATTTTTCAACAGCCTTGCCACTATCACCTCGTTTCAAAGTAGGATACTTTGGTGTAATAGTGGGAGAAAGCGACGGACATGGCGTAGGGGTATAAGTTGTTCTAGGTGTAGGTGTTGCTTTAGGTGTAGGGGTATAAGTCGTTCTAGGCGTAGGCGTTGCCTTGGGGGTGGGCGTGACTTCTGCGCCTGCGTCGGTATACTCGCTCAGCTGCTTCGTTTCGCCGTTCCAGCTCTCGTACAGCGCCGTGACCTCCGCAATATCCACCGCCAGATTGAGGTTTTGCGCATCCTCGTAGCTGGCGCTGGTCACGCCGATCACGCGCCCCCGATCGTCAAACAACACGCCGCCGCTGCTGCCCGAGGAAATGGGCGCGGTGAACTGTATCCAGGAAACGCCGTCTTCTTCATATATGGCGC
>CAKUDW010000204.1 GCA_934645275.1 uncultured Clostridia bacterium | reverse complement strand
GTAATGCCCCATGACATGGGCAAGCTGACGGACGGGCTTGACGAGCATCTGCACGGTGATTCCTACAATCAGCAGCGTGATGAGCAGCACCACAGCGAGAATCAGGCTCATCCGCCGGGAGAATTGCTCCATCCGCTGCACAACCACTTCAAAATCCGTAAAGTGGGCGATACGCAGCGCCTCCTCGCCCAGCGTCCACGGCGCGTCCAGCGTATAGTAGCTCACCAGTTGCATGCCCTCCGCGGTATTCACCCGAAAGCTGCCGGATTCATTCTCGCGCATCATCGGCAGCACGCGCGAAAGCTGATCCGTGTCTCCCGCCGGCGTGTACTGGAGGATCGGCGTGTCGCCGTCGCCCAGCACATACACGCTGTCGCGCTCTTCGTAGCAGTAGCCCCTGAGCACCCGGCTCAGATGGCTCTGCGGCATGCTGACAATCAGCACGCCAAGCGCCTCGTCATCGAGCGCGCCGTCATACACCGCGCGCGCCACGGAGATATACTTCTCCCCCTTGTTGATCAGAAACGTGGGCGAAAACAAGTTCCAGACCAGATGCCCCTTGCCATTCTCCGCCTCAATGACCCAGCTTTCCTGCCTGAGATAGCTGTAATCCTGAAAATTCCTGCTCCAGTTGGTATAGCAGCGCCCTGTGCGATCAAACAGGGTCATCAGCATGTCGCCATTCGAGTACAGATTGTTCACCTGTGCATAGTTGACGCATTCGTCGAACAGCTTGTTAACCGAATAGTACGAGTTTGCCGGGTTGCTCAGCCCCTCCAGCAGCGCGCTGTTGGTGACAATGGCGCTGGAAATTCCCGCCATGTTGCGAAAGCTGTCGTAGACAGCTTCCTCGGACTTGGAGATGCTGCTGATGATCTGCTCGCTGAGCTGCTGCTGGATATAGGTCTCGTACTGAATCCTGATCCAGCCAAACATGAGGAACAGGGGCAGGACGAGGCACAGCAGAAGCGCCAGATACGTTCGAAGTGAGACGTGTCCGATTCGGTTGAAGGCATGCTTCATTCTTCCTCTCCCCCTTCTCCGGCCCATGTCCAGCACAGCGCACGTTTCCCGCTGAGGGTCCATTCATTCAGACATAAAAAGTATAGCATTTTGAAGAGTATTGATCAAGTATGCCCAGGCGGGTAGACAACATAAAGAAATGCAAAAACGAGCCTGTGAAAAAAAGTCTGTCAAAAGGTGAAAACCAAGGTCTTCTGTGATAGGATAAATAACATATTGGCGTATTCTGTCGTTGCAATCCTTTTTAACCGCATCCTAATGAACTTGGGCGGTTCGGACGGTGTAGCATCCCTGTCGATTATTTGGTATGCACAGGGCTTGTTCGGAAGCCTATTTCGCGGCTATGTCAACGGCATTTCTTCGGTGGTCAGTTACAATCTTGGGCGCAGCGATAAGGGGCGGCTCTCCCGCCTATTCCGCATCAGCGTTTGGATATTGCTCGTTGCTTCTGCCGCAGTTACCGTTATCAGCTATCTGCTCGGTGGAACGGTAGTAAATTTCTTTGCCAAAGGCAATGAACATGTTGCGACAATCTCACTGCATGGTTTCCGCATCGTCGCCACCAGCTTCATCATGATGGCAGTCAATGTGTTTGCATCCGGTTGGTTCACGGCACTTAATGACGGTAAGACTTCTGCTATTCTGTCTTTCTGCCGCACGATCATTTTTATGGTGATCCCGGTGCTGGTGCTGCCGCAAATCTTCGAGATGGACGGCGAGTGGCTGTCTATCTCTGCGGGCGAGATGCTGAGCCTTGCCATGAGCATTTACTATTTTGTGAAATTTCGAAATATGTGGCGGGCATCAAATCCAAGTGAGACCGACGCCGCAGAAAAGCCATCGTAATTTATAAAGTTAGGTTTGACGCTTACTGTTTTTTCTGTCATGGCTTAGCCTCCGCTTGCCATTTGGTGCATAATTCCAAATAAAAAAGCGGGGCAGTTTATTGGGAAACAGAGCAAGTAGGTAATATATACATATTTCGCAGAGTCACTTACATTTCTTTGATTTCAAAAATTGGCACAACGCAAGAAACTGTTCTTTATAGCGCCCATAAGCAACTGCACAATGGTGAGGAAAAGCGTGCTCAATCAAAAAAATCCGATAAAACTCCTGCATGCCGGCAACGTGGAAAGTGCCATAGCAGCCATAGGTGTGCAGTTCTATAGGGAGAATGCAGCCCTCTTGGACGTAATGCCACGACGGGTACGGTTACACTGTTAGATGGAGTCCAGCTTTTCTCATAGACGGTGCCGATCAGCGGTCCTTCCAGATCGAGTGTTCGTAGACAGATTTGTCTGCAACATACGGCCATTTTTCGCCGCTGCAAACGGCAATGCAGCCCTTCACGCACATCTGCGCCATCTTAACAACCGCCTCACGCGTCTGTGCGGCGCTGTGCGGGCTGGCAATTAAGTTCGGGCAGTTCAAAAGCGGATCATCCGGCTTGGGCGGCTCATTGCAGTATACGTCTGTTCCCGCGCCTGCAATCACACCCGCTTTGAGCGCAGCGACAAGGTCTTTTTCATTGACAATGCCGCCGCGGCTGCAATTGATGACAAGCGCCGTGGGCTTCATCATCGCAAGCTGCCGCGCCGCGATCATGTCCCGCGTCTGCTCAGTGAGCGGCACATGGATGGTGACGATGTCCGCCGCGCGCAGCAGATCTTCATAGTTCTCATACGCCTGCGCGCCCAGCGCTTCAATCTGCTCGCGGCTTAAAAACGGGTCATAGCCCGCAATTTTCATCCCGCAGCCTCGGCAGATTTTCGCGGTCTCCCGGCCGATTGCGCCAAGACCGATGACGCCGACCGTTTTTCCTTCGAGCTCGAACGCCTTTTTCGCGCCGCGGATTTCCCAGTTGCCGCGGCACATCTCCTGCTGCGCCTCGTAGAGATTCTTGGAAAGGCTGAACATCATCGCGACCGCGTGTTCTGCGACACTGCGGTTGTTGGAGCCGGGGGTAATCACGACGGGTATGCCGCGCCGGGTCGCCTCGGCGACATCCACGGAGTCGTAACCGACGCCGGTTCTGCCGATGACCTTGAGATTCGGGCTGTTTTGAATTGCGTTTGCATCGCACTTTGCAATGCGGACAATCAACGCGTCCGCATCCTGCATCTGCGAAAGATAGTTGTTGGGATCCGGGTTGTCCGCAACGTAAACCTCCGCCAGACCATCCAGCAGCCGCATGCCCTCGGGGCAGACTGCCTGCGTCATCACAACTTTCATACTACTTCCTCTTTTCGATTGTTTGCTAGGCGAATGGCATAGTCCATTGCGTTATTCAGGCTCAGTGCGTTCGCGCAGCCGTTCCCTGCGTGGCCGAAGCCGGTGCCGTGGTCGACGCTGGCGCGGATGATCGGAAGGCCGAGCGTCACATTGACGCCCGCGACCGCCTGCCAGCGGTCGGCATCCCGGTCATAGACAAAGCCCTTAACCTTTAGAGGAATATGACCTTGGTCGTGATACATGGCAACTACGATGTCGAACCAGCCGCCGAGTGCCTTGGAAAAGACGCTGTCCGGCGACGTCGGCGCCTTTTCCGGAATACAGATACCCTCGGCCAGCGCCAGATCGATGGCGGGCTGAATTTCATTGATTTCCTCGTCTCCGAACATACCATTTTCGCCGCAGTGCGGGTTGAGTCCCGCGACGGCAATCTTCGGTGTTTCTATGCCGAGGGCCTTGCAGGCGTTATTTGCGATGCGGATGCAGTCGAGCACGCGCGGCGTTTTGACGCGGTCGCATGCCTCACGCAGAGAAACATGCGTGGAAACATGCACCACGCGCAGCGCGTCGTGCGCGAGCATCATGGTATATTTGCTCGTATTGGTGTAGTGGGCATA
This sequence comes from uncultured Clostridia bacterium, assembly GCA_934645275.1. The sequence continues at coordinate 100 of CAKUDW010000204.1, read as the reverse complement.
AATTTCCGTATGGCCGGAATAGTGATGCCCCGCCATGTTGATGGCCTCTTTGCTGATGGCGTTGGTCACCGTTGCGTCGATTTCGCGCTGCATGGCAAGC
>CAKUDW010000203.1 GCA_934645275.1 uncultured Clostridia bacterium | reverse complement strand
CCCCCATACCGCTCTGTTGACACAGCAGCTCGTCCTCCGGATAGCGCGTTCTGTAATACGCCGCCGCCTGCTTTAAATAGGCGTGCGAAGGAAAACAGGCCAGATAATTGCCTGGATGCGCCTGAATCATCGCGTGCAGCACCCGCGCCACCGGCTCCATTGTCGCGGCACGATCCCTGAATTTCACGGATACCGGCAGCCGCGCCACGAAAAGGTTTTCCTGTGGAAACGGCGATTCCAGCGTCAGCAGACGATTCTTATCCGTAACAGCCAGCTGTGCCGCATAGAATTCAATGGGCTTAAGCGTGGCCGAAAACAGCGCGACCCCACCCACGCGCGCAAATATGCGGTCCAAGTATTTCTCTGGCGCGAAGCACCAGAGCTTGACCTCGATGTGACCGTCTGCATCCTCGGGCCGAATGAGCGCGCGATAGGCCGCGTCGTCAAATCGCCGTGCGACGCGCGCAAACCATGAACACGCGCGCGCCAGTTCCTGTGTCGGCTCGTCGCTCAGCCGCAGTGCTTCCACGCGATCGGAAAATGCTGCGGCCGCCTGTGCAAGGTTCTCGGGCGGCATACTCAGCGCGTCATATTCCGCATCTGAACGCTTTAAAAGCGTCTCCAGCGCAGTAAGCGGCGCGGCAAGCGGATCGTTTTCACCATAGATTTCCGCCGCCTGCGCGCGCAGCGCGCTCACTGCCGTGCCCGACAGCGCGGCGGAGTACATTTCCCGCGCGCGATCGATCAAATTGTGCGCCTCGTCGATCAACAACCCCGCGCGGCTCTTTTTTTCAAAATGCCGTTTCAGATATACCCGCGGATCGAGCGCATAATTGTAATCACAAATCACCGCATCGGCAAGCTCCGTCAGGTCCAGCGAAAGCTCGAACGGACATACTTCGTATTCGCGCGCCAACGCTGCAATTTCTTCCGCGCCAAAGGCCTGCGTGCGCATCGCCTCGCGCAGCGCTTCGCGGCGCTTGTCGTAATAGCCGTCGGCATACGGACAGCCGCCGCAGTCAACCTTATTTTGAAAGCATATCTTCTCCTTGGCCGTAACGGTCACAGAGCGCAGCTTCAGCCCGGAAGCACGCATCAGCGCCAGCGCATTTTCCGCTGCGCGACGACCTGTGGTGCGCGCGGTAAGATAGAATACAGACGTAATCTTTCCTGTGCCCAGCGCCTTCAACGCGCCAAACAGCGCCGCCGCCGTCTTGCCGATACCGGTGGGCGCTTCAATCATGCAGCGTGCGCCGCCCGCCATGGCGCGATAGACCTCGCGCGCCATTTCTTTCTGGCCGTCTCGAAATTCTGGAAACGGGAATTTGAGATTCTGAAGCGTGGGCGCACTGGCGCGCTGCCAGCTTTCGCGCTCAGCCAGCGATTCGGCATAAGGCTTCACATAAGCCTGAAATCGTTCGGCAAGTTCATCCGCCGTATATTCATGGCGAAAGCGCTTTTCACCGCCGCGCACGCCCGCATAAATCAGCCACACGTCCGCGCGCGCCTTACCCGACTGCGCACAGGAGATGTGCGCATATATCTCTGCCTGCGCCCAGTGAACCGGATAATCCTCCATCAGTATCTCGCTCGGATTCAGTCGCGTGGTCTTAATTTCGATCACACCAGCAGCCTCATGCGCCATACATAGCGCATCGGCGCGGCCCTGAATCAGCAACCGAACGCCCGCAGACTCACATTCAATGGAAGCGGGCGCTTCAATTTGCCATTCAGGCGCAAGACGATCCTGAATCGCCCGATGGCCCTCGCGGCCTTCCTGAAAGCGTCGCGCAAGCGCGGCGTTGTATGCGAGACTGCCCGACGCGCAGGCATACTCCGCAATCGTCCGAACGCTGACCCTGTATGCTTCATTCACGCCGCGCACCCCCATTCTTTGCCGCGCTTTTGCTTGACAGCATGGCCGCGCGGTGGTAAAGTAAACGTATATAAGTATACTGAATAACTCTCGTTTTTTCAAGTTTTTCAGGCAGGAGGAATAAACTATGACACTCTATCCGCTGTTGATGGCCCCTTATTTCCGCCACGGCGCGCAAACGCCCTGGGGCGGCGACGCACTGCGCGACATGTTAATGAAACCCGCACCGGAACAGACCGGTGAAAGTCTCGAGGTATCCGCGCTGGAGGGCATGGAGAGTGTGGTGCGCAACGGCGCGCATGCCGGGCAAAGCTTCAGGCGCATGTTCGAGCAATGGGGCAGCGCGCTCACCGGCACCGACGACGCGGTATTTCCGCTAATGCTGAAACTCTTGGATGCGCGAACCTTCCTCTCAGTTCAGGTACATCCGGACGACGCCTACGCCGCACGCGAGGGTAAACTTGGCAAGACCGAAGCATGGATGATCCTGAGCTGTGATCCAGGTGCAAAAATTGCTTACGGCATGGACGCAAACGCCGCTCCCGCCAAGTTGTTTGCATCCGGCGACGCGGCCGCCATCGAAGCTGCCGTCCGCTGGAAGACGGTGCGTCCCGGCGATGTGTATTACATGCCTGCCGGCATGTTGCACGCCCTGGGCGCGGGCATTCTTGCCTACGAAATTCAGCAGTCCAGCGACGTGACCTATCGCGTGTGGGATTGGGGCCGCCTCGGCAAAGACGGCCAGCCGCGCGAACTGCACATTCAGCAGGCAATCGACGTGGTTCGCCCTGAGCTTCAGCTCGAGAAGGTGTACGGCACGACCAGTCTCTGCCGCGGCGGCAGCCGTACTTATTATGTCTGCAACCGCTATTTTGAGATGTGTCGCCTGAACATTTCTGGCCGGATGCCGTTGAGCGACGGACGCATGCACTTTGTAACCCCACTCGCGCCCTGCCGCCTGACCTGGGGCAACGAAGCGCTGGACCTGAATCCCTTTGACACGGTCGTAATTCCCGCGGCGCTTGAGGACGTCGCCATCGAGTGCGACGGCGGCGACGGCAAGGCATTAATGTCCTCGACCTCCAATCGTGAAGCGCTCCGCGCCGAGCTGGGCTACCGCGCCGAAAACGTAGCGGGGTTGTGCGAGAAATAGACTGGTAGCGTACAGCTTGAGAATTGCCGGTGTTTTTTCTATTAAAGGGCGCTGCTCCCCTCCAAAACAGGTTGCGGTCAGTCAATGCTGCTGAAGCCTCGAAGGAAACGTTTTTGGCGCGCTGAAACCCGTTGATCCGCAAAGCTCTGGTTTCGCTAACTCTAAAAAGCCGTGCAGCGAACAAAATTCGCTGCACGACTTTTATCTCTGTTTTGTTCTTCTGCGCTATGGCAAATCAAATTCGCGGTCGATTGAGCGCGCGATCATATCGTAATTCTCCGGCGTAGGTTCGAGCTCGCCATTGTCAAGCATCAGCGCCGCGCCATAAATCAGCGACCGCACGGCGAAGGTCTTGCGCGTACGATCCTCATCCGACATTTCGACTTCTCTGCAATACTTGCTGATCAGATCATAAGTCTGCCGGCTGACCTCTCCCTTGCGCACATGCTCGAGCCCGTTCGTTCGCAGCATGATGATGGACCTGAAGTGCGGATTATCCAGCAAAAAATGAATGTAGGCCATACTCACATCCACCAGTTGGCGGCGCGTACTCACATCCGCATCATTTTGCACAACCCGGCGCGCAATCGCGTGCCATTCATCGTTGATATATTCAAAAATCGCGCCGATAAAGGACGATTTGTTCTCAAAATGCCGATACGGCGCCGCGCAGGACACCCCGCACTCATTGGCAATGCGACGCACCGAAAAACGCTGAACGCCATGCTGACCCAATTCCTTGATCCCCGCTTCAATCAGCTGCTCGCGAAGATTGCTCTGTGAACCGCTGCTGCGCATGCCCACGCCCCCCAGAATACAAAGTATATATTATTTTATTCCCTTTTGGGCGGCCTGTCAATCGGCATTTTGCCGCAATTTAAACATGCAAACGTACATTTTACCTCAACTGCTTGACAGGAATCGGAAAAACAGGTATAATCAGGCCGTGTTATCAGCGATA
>CAKUDW010000202.1 GCA_934645275.1 uncultured Clostridia bacterium | reverse complement strand
CGGCCCCGCCCATCAGCAGACGGGCGGGGCCGTGCGACCTTTGCCTTACTTATTCCTCAGAGGGAGCGCCAACCGGACACACGCCTTCGCAGGAACCGCAGGAAATGCAGGTATCTGCATCGATTACATACTTACCTTCGCCTTCGGAGATCGCGCTCACCGGGCATTCCTCGGCGCAAGCGCCGCACATAATGCAGTCATCAGAAATTTTATATGCCATATCTGTTACACCTCCAAATATTTATAGCGCTATTATAACCGCAAACCTGAAAAAAAGCAATAGATAATTTAGTTAATCCCCGTGCAATTACCTGCGTTCACGCCAGCCCGTGCGGGCAATGCCAACAGAGCCAGAACCAGGCGTCTGGATTCTTTTGGGGAAGCTCTTCATTTTATCCTGTGCGCGACGCACCGCCGGAGCCCATGGCCACGGTACAATCGCCATAAATCAGACTTTGCCCTTGGAAACGTAGGGCTTGCCCATGTGGCTGGCAATCATCTCAACGAAGCGCTCGCGGTTGACCTTTTTGGAAATATAGCAGTTCGGCTGGTGACCGGTCACATTCCACAGATCGGCCACTGTTTCGCCGCGAGTCAGTTCCTCCGCACAGGAAATATCCACATATGTGCGCTCCCACTCCACCAGATTTTCATCAATCAACACGCCCACGCACAGCGCGTCGTGAATCGGGCAGGCAAAAAAGCCAAAGTGTTCCACATGCGTCGCGCCAAAGAAATCCAGCAGTTCGGCCACGAAGGTGGGAATCTTACCACCCTGTGCGCGAATGCGCTCCTTATCTTCCTGATAGAACACGGCCTTCATGGAAATATCCAGCGTATTGAGATAAATGTTGCAACCGCTCTGGAACACGATGCGCGCTGCCTCGGGATCCTGATAGATGTTGAATTCCGCCGCGCTGGTCACGTTGCCGGGATCATAGATTGCGCCGCCCATGATAACGATGCGCTCGATTCTGTCCTTCAACTCGAGTGCCTGCATCAGCACCATAGCGATGTTCGTCAGCGGGCCGGTAGGAATCAACGTCACCTTTTCGGGGCACTCGCGCAAGGTCTTAATGATGAATTCCACCGCATGTTCCGGGCGAACGGGCGTAATCGCATCGGGAATCTTCGGGCCGCCCAGGCCGTCCTCGCCATGGATGATCGCACCGGTCAGGCGATACAGTTCACGCATCATCGGTTTTTCAGCGCCCGCATACACATCCACATCCGTCACGCCGGCATAGTCCAGCACCTTGCGAGCATTGCGGGTCACGTTTTCCAGATAGCTGTTGCCGGCCACGGTAGTCACGCCCAAAATGCGGATATTATCGGCCCTGGAAGCGAGCAGCAGCGCAATGGCGTCGTCGTGTCCGGGATCGCAGTCCATGATTACGTTATACATTTGAAATTGCCTCCCATCATGCGTCTGTATTCATCCACTATATTACCAAATCAAGCAGTGATAATAAAGGCCGCATGGCACTTTTTCAAGAAAATGCCATCTTTGCTGAACTCGGACAACACCTCGGGCTGTCAAATTGTTTTTCCCATATTCACCTTGCAATTTTTGCGCGCATATTTTATAATCAGCACAGAATATTGCAAAAACTGCTCAACGGAGGTTTGCCATGCCCAGTGTCAACAACCGAGGGTACCTGAACGAGGATTATCGTCTGTTCCACTCCACAGATAGGCGCGATCTGGATTTCTACACCCATAGTCACGACTTTCACAAGCTGGTGCTCTGTCTGGACGGGCGCGTGACCTATATCATGGAGGGCGTTACCTATTACCTGCGGCCCTGGGACATGCTGCTGATTCCGGAGCATCAAATTCATCAGTCCATTCTGTATTCCACGGAACGCTACGAGCGCATCATTCTCTGGATCAGCGAGCGCTTCTTCAGAAAATACGCGGAACCGGCACTCAGCGAGGTTTTCGTCTGGCCCGTTCGAAGCCGCAGCGGTCTGTTTCGTCCGGAAGAAAGCGCTCGCGCCGCGCTCTATGAGAAGCTGAGCGCATTGGAGACAGCGCAAAAATCCACTGCCGCAGGACACGCGCTGCTGGCGGACAGCTACATGATTCAATTTCTGCTTCAGCTGCGCAGTTTGCTGCCCGACGGCCCAAGCATGCCGCGCAGCGACGTAAAATCCGACCCGCGCTTCAACGAAATTCTGGACTACATCAACGCCAACCTTTCAGAGGACCTGTCCATCGGCGCGCTCGCGGGGCGCTTCTACATCAGCCAATCGCATCTGATGCACGCCTTTAAGCGTCACGCCGGACTCACGGTGCATCAATACGTGCTGCAAAAGCGGCTCATTCAGGCGGCGGCGCGCATCCGCGGCGGTGAACCGGTAATCTCCACCGCGCAAAGCTGCGGTTTCTCGGATTACACCGCCTTTCTGAAAGCCTTTAAGCGCCAATATGGCTGCGCGCCCGCGGAAATGAAAAAGTAAGCCGGCGCTTTCTTACCGCATCTTTACCTTGCGGCGCTTGCCCCGATCCCGCGGCAAATGATAGCATATAAATTAGTGCATTACCAAGTCATATATGGAGGTAAGGATATCCATGTCCACCAAAGCTCGCAAACTGATCGGCTCGCGCGCGTTTTACACCATGGTGCTGGCCATCGTCATTCCCATCATCGTACAAAACGCCATCAGCAATTTTGTGAACCTGCTGGACAACCTGATGGTTGGCCGCGTCGGCACGGAGCAGATGTCTGGCGTAGCCATCGCCAACCAGCTCACCTTCGTATTCAATCTCACCATTTTCGGTGCGGTATCGGGGGCAAGCATCTTTTCATCGCAGTACCACGGTGCAGGCAATGTAGAAGGCGTGCGCGCGGCGCTGCGCCTGAAACTGTACATCACCACGATGCTCACGGCGCTGGCAATCGCGCTGTTTGCACTGCTGGGCCCGCGGCTGATATCGCTGTATCTGAACGAGAGCGCCGATCCCGCACGCGAGCAAATCACGCTGGAACACGGTTTGGCCTACCTGCACATCATGATGATTGGCCTGCCGCCCTTTGCGCTGGCACAGAGCTATTCCAGCACGCTGCGCGAAACCGGCGAGACCGCCGTGCCGATGTACGCCAGCATTCTGGCCGTGTTGGTAAACCTGGTGTTCAATTACTTCCTGATTTTCGGCAAATTCGGTTTTCCCTGCCTGGGTGTTGAGGGCGCGGCCTACGCTACGGTGCTCTCGCGCTACGTGGAATTTATCTTTGTGGCCGTGTACACCCACACGCACACAAAAAAGCATCCCTTCGCACACGGCCTGTATCGCACGCTGCGTATTCCCGGCGGCATCGTGCGCGATATAGCGCTGAAGGGCACGCCGCTGCTGGTAAACGAACTGCTCTGGTCGGCGTCGATGGCCGTACTGAACCAGATCTACTCACTGCGCGGGCTGGATGTGGTGGCCGCCACCAACATTTCATCCACGGTGTATAACCTGTTCAGCGTCGCTTTCCTGTCCATGGGCAGCGCCACGGCCATCATCATCGGCCAGCGGCTCGGTGCGAACGATATTGAAACCGCAAAGGACTACTGCTGGAAGTTAACCGCCTTTTCAGGCGCTATCACGCTGGTGTTTGCGCTGGTTCTGTTCTGCTGCGCAGGGCTGATCCCCGAACTTTACAATACCACCGCGTCGGTTCAAGCGCTGGCTGCAAGCTTGATTCGCATTGCCGCCGCACTGATGATTTCCCACAGTTTCGCCAATTGCGCCTACTTTATTCTGCGCTCCGGCGGCAAGACAGGCATCACTTTCCTGTTTGACAGCGGCTTCAACTGGTTAGTCTGCATTCCGTTGGCTTACGTACTGGCGCACTTCACGAATTTGTCCATCCTGCCGATCTACACCTGCATACAACTGGCGGACATTCTTAAAGCGCTGCTGGGCGTAACGCTGGTTCGCAGCGGCATATGGATTCATAATATAGTAGATAACCATGCATAATAGCCCGATATAAAGCGG
>CAKUDW010000201.1 GCA_934645275.1 uncultured Clostridia bacterium | reverse complement strand
CGGCTTCCGCATCTATCCTGAGCGCGCGCAGCAGGGTGTGCTGGGTTACATTGCCCGCAGCGCCATCGACGCGATTCTGAATGGGGAAGAGGTCGATTTGTCCAAGGCGGTTTACGTCTGCGATTTGCCCGCTGGTGAGGGCGCAGAGAACGGCATCGCCGCCTCTAAAGACGGTGCGGTGATCCTGACCAACCAGAACTGCTACCTGCTGCGCGCCAACGACGGCGTGGAAGTCGTTTGGAAGACGCCCTATGAAAGCGTCGGCGCGAAGGTCAGCGGCGAGAATGACAAGACAACCGGCGGCGGCCTCGCGTGGGGCGGCGGATGCTCTCCTTCCCTTACACCCAATCTGGTGCTGTTTACCGATAATCAGGAAATTGTCAATCTCATCGCGCTGGATATGAAGACCGGCGAAGTGGTCGCGAGCCTGCCCGTGCTCGACGATCTGCCTGAAGGCTATCAGGTGGCGGTCGAGAATTCCGCCATCGTCTACGACGACGGTGAGGGCAAGGTCAGCACGATCGTGTGTAACTGGTTCGGCGCGGGCAGCGCAGGCCTGGCCAATCCCGACAGCGACTCCTCCATTCAGAGCTATGCCAACATCTACGACATGAACTGGCTGACCCAGGGCAACGCGATGATCGCGCCCGGCGTGCAGCGCGTGGACACGATTAAGACTGATTCCGGCTACGAGATGAAGAGTGTCTGGAGCCGCAATGATTTGAGCGACACCTCCATCATGAAGCTCTCCACCGCCACCGGCTATATCTACGGCTATGTGCAGGATCTGAATACCCGCATGTGGCAGTACATCATGCTGGACTGGGAGACTGGCGAAACCGTGTTCTCTATGGACGTGGCCAACAAGTTCGGCTACAACAACATGGCCATCGGTATGTACGCCGGCAACAGCGGCAATGCGCTCTACTGCCCGACTGGCTACCTGGAGCTGCTGCGTTTGCAGGATCGCTTCGTCTATCTGCCCGAAATGCCGTATCGCCAGATCGATCTGGATCAGGCGGCGCGCAATGTGCTTACGCAGGAGCAGTTTACCGCGGACGGCGGCGCGAACAATGTCGCCAGCTGGCTCAATACCGTGGCGGTGCGCAACGTGCACCCGAACACCACCGTGGCCTTCCGCATGAACAACCTGTCCGGCAACGCTTCGGAATTTGTGCTCTACGCCTACGGCGCGGACGGCAAGCTCCAGCAGATCGCGCCTGAGCTGTGGTCGATTACGGATGAAAATGGTCAGGCGATCGAAACGCTCGAGGACGGCGCGCTCTATGAGCTGCGCGTGATCGTGGCCGACGGCGGCGCGTTCGACCTGAACGAGGCGGAGCGGACGATCAAGGTCTCCGCGGTGCTCGCAAAGTAAATAAGATATTCGCTCCGGTGCGAAATTCACCGGAGTGATTTTATGAAAATCACCGACGGAGGAAGAATAATGAAGCGAATCCTTATTCTTGCGCTGGCGGCGCTCACGCTGCTTTCCGGTGCACATGCGGAATCCGTGCTGAACGCCGAGAAAAAGCCGGCGACCGAAATCACCGCGCAGAAAAATGCCGAGGTCTATCAGCTGCTCGACTTTTCGGACGAGCAGGAGAGCGAATTTGCCCGCCGCGGCCTGATCACCGCGCCGGAAACGCTGACCATCCAGACCGAAAACGGCATGACTATCTGGTCGCAGGACGCATACTACTTCGTCCGCGAGAATGAAACTGCGCCCGACACGGCTAACCCGAGTCTCTGGCGCAACACCCGGCAGAACGCGCTCTACGGCCTGTTTCAGGTGACGGACGATATCTATCAGGTGCGCGGCTATGACGTCTCGAACGTCACCTTCGTGCGAAGCGCGCACGGCTGGATCGTCATGGACTGCGCCAGCAGCCGCTACACTGCCGCCGCGGCGCTGGAGCTGTTCCGTTCGGAAATGGGCGACGATCCCATCGTGGCCATCGTCATCAGTCACGCGCATGTCGACCACTATGGCGGCATCGAGGGCCTGATTTCCGCCGAGAACGCAGCCGACCCATCGCTTCCGCTGGATCAGCAGATTGCTTCGGGCAAAACCGCGATTATCGTACCGCAGGGCTTTGTCGATGCGGTGATGAAGGAAAACGTGTTCGTCGGCAACGCGATGAAGCGCCGCGCGACCTACCAGTACGGCAGCTTCCTGCCCTATAACGGGCAGGGCCGCCTGTCCGTGGGCATCGGCCTGACCGTCCCGCAGAGCGGCACGGGCTATATTGCGCCCACCTGTGAAATCACCGAAGAACTGGCCGAAATCGAGATCGACGGCGTGAAGGCGGTATTTCAGCTCACACCCGGCACTGAATCGCCCGCCGAAATGAACACCTATTTCTCGGAGAAAAGGGCGCTGTGGATGGCCGAGAATTGCACTGGCACCATGCACAATCTCTACACGCTGCGCGGTGCGGAAGTGCGCGACGCCAATGACTGGGCACGCTACATCACCGAGGCGCAGATGCTCTTTCCGGATGCGGAGGTCGTATTCCAGTCTCACAACTGGCCGCATTGGGGCAGGGACGTGGTGAATGAATATCTGACCAACACCGCCGCCGTGTACAAATTCATGCATGATCAGACACTTCTTTACATCAACGAAGGTTACACCGCTACTGAAATTGCGGATATGATTCAGCTGCCCGAGGCGCTCGAGAAGGTCTGGTACACCCGCCAGTATTATGGAACGCTCAAGCACAATGTCAAGGCCGTCTATCAGAAATACATGGGCTGGTACGATGCGAACCCGATTCACCTGGACGAGTTGGAGCCCAGCGAATATGCGAAGAAGCTGATTGAATATCTGGGCGATACGGACAGGGTGCTTGAAATGGCGCGCGCGGACTATGAAAAGGGCGAATACCAGTGGGTCGCGGAGATCACGAACGCGCTGGTTTTCGCTGAGCCGTCCAACGAGCAGGCGCGCTTCCTGTGCGCCGACGCACTTGAACAGCTGGGCTATCAGGCTGAATCCGGCGCGTGGCGCAACGCCTATCTGGTGGCGGCACTTGAGTTGCGCAACGGCACGGGGCTCTATCCCGAGGGCAGCGCTACGGGTGTGGGTTCCACAGCCCAGGGCATGGATGCGCAGACCATGCTGGACTACATGGGTATCATGCTGGACGCGGAGAAATTGGCCGATCGTGCCTTCACCATTAATCTCCAGCTCAGCGACGGCGACGATTACCTGCTGAAGGTACACCACGGCGTGCTGCTGTACTACGCGGGCGAACAGGCGGAGGACGCCGATCTCACCATTCGTACTTGCCGCACCGGTATTCTGGCGCTGGCCAACAACAATGCCGAGGCCATGGGCCGCTTGATTGAATCCGTGGAAGGCGACCAGGAGCTGTATCAGGCGCTGTGCGCCAGTATGACGCCGCTCAAATTGTATTTCAATATCGTCGAACCGTAAATAAAAGGAGAAAACATGAAAAAAACAATCTGTCTGATTCTCGCATTGCTCGAGATCCTCATGTTGGGCGTGGCTATCGCCGAAACTGGAAGCACCGATTCGCTCGCAAGCCTGCTTGTGGAAACCTGCGATGTGCAGGAGGGTCACTTTGAATACATGGACACCATCGCGCTGGCCAGCCAGGGCAAGCTGATTTCCTGTTTCGGCAACAACGCGGGCTCGGGCTATCTCGTGCCCATGATTCCGCCTGCGCCGAACCAGAATCCCGCGCCGGCTACCGAGATGGGCAATTTCAGCTGGCCCGCCGAGGAGCCGTCCGCGCTGTACGACGCATCCGCCGAAAATGTACCCGCAAATCCATATTTTAGCCCCGTCGGCTGGACGTACAAGCTGCGCCAGGACGAGGCAGTGGTGCTCGTTGGCACGCTGCCGCCCGAGTGCAAGTACTTTTCGCTGATTAATTATGTGTTCTCCTCCGCCGTCAAGCCCGGCAAAACCTACGGTGAGCGCAGTTTTTTCCAGTACGGCAGTGCCGAGGCGGGCGTGTACCATCCGG
>CAKUDW010000200.1 GCA_934645275.1 uncultured Clostridia bacterium | reverse complement strand
CGGTTCATTAGTAAAAGTATACATCATCTGCGCCTCACAGGCAATAGGTTAAGGGCATATTTAATTGTAAATTATTTTATCTGTCTTTAATATAGGCACAGAATGTATAAAAACAGTTATAATTAGCGAATATCGCGGACACTGCCGCTTTACCATTTCACCGGTGCGTGTTTAAAATTGCAAGTCGCTCATTTTAAACCTGCACATAAGTATAGAATCGCGCGCTGTTTTTTGCAAAATTTGAATGTTTATTGATGCCCATCTCCATCTCGTTCCATTTGTCCGGTTGGCGATGCCTACAGTGCTCTTGAAATGTCCGCATAACGGCGCATACATAATGCGGAGAGTCGCAACTCTCCGCACATGCCTGAACCTGTTCTTAATTGTATATTCATAATCTTTCCGGGTATTTTCCAGCTGCAATCAGCTCCAGAATGCGCGCCTGCGTCTGTTCCTTATCCTGATGATAGGTCATGCCGAACCACTTATCCTGCGTTGGCAACACGCGCACGCTGCCGCGATTTTCGCCAATCATACGAGCGATTACCTCAGGCAGCAAATACTCCTTCACGAGAGCTTCTTCGTTCAGGCCGCACAGAAACGGCGCAAAGCCTTCAGCCAGATATTCGATAAACGCCGGGCCAAAGCCCCAAATATTCATCGAGACCAGCGCGTCCGGATTTGCATAGCGCGCCTCCGGTTCGACGTACGGCTTTCCATCCCGCAGCACAACGCCGCGCGTCTCCGTAATGCCACGAAGCCAGCCACGCTCATCCGCGGTACAGATGCCGCGCGTAACTGCACCGGCCTCAGAAATGGTATTGCCCAGCACGTAGCCAGCCATGCAGCCGTCCAGTGGCCCCCTGTCCGGTTCGTCCATCAAATAATCATGAATCAGTTCAAACGCGTGCGCGCCGTAATAATCGTCCGCATTGAGCACGCAAAACGGTGTCCTTACCACATTCCGGCAGGCCAGCACCGCCTGTGCCGTGCCCCAAGGCTTTCGCCTGCCCTCGGGCAACGCGCAGCCGGCCGGCAGGTCGTCCAGCTTCTGAAAGACATATTCTACATCGCAACGACGCTCAATCCTGCGGCCAACGCCATTGCGAAACTGCGCCTCGAGATCGCGCCGGATAATGAGTACAATTTTATTAAATCCCGCGCGCAAGCCGTCATATGCGGCATATTCCATCAACACCTCGCCGCCCGGGCCCACGGGTTCAATCTGCTTTATGCCGCCGCCGAAGCGCGAGCCAAAACCTGCGGCCATAAAAACGAGCGCTGTATCCATTCAGTACTTCCCTTCAAATGTTGTGATAGTGTTATTTTACACCATTCGCAGAAAAAAAGCAAGCTTCCTGTTTGATACTGCAATGCTCTGCAGATACGGCCGAACCGGTTTAAAGCGCCCGGCCCGCAAACTCTGATATAGCAGTCGCGACTCCTGTGGAGACTCCGGTGAGATTTTGCTAATTCCTGTCCTTTAAAAATACAGGGCGGAATCGTCTGATTCCGCCCCAATGACATTCAGTTTAATTTGGCTTCCGCCTCGTCTAGTTGTACTGCGCCCGCCTCTACGGTCTCCGGCATACTCGCGAGCGACGCCTCGTCCGCCGCTTCCGATGGCAAACTCACTTCGCTCTCGGTCGCCCCGCCCAACTCGGACAAGCTGCAATAAACATTGTTCCCGTCGCGCCAGAGATTGATCCGCACATTCTCACCGCGATTCACAAAGCGAAAATCCATGGCCTGCTGGTAATCGGTCAATACGGCGTCCTGCTCCCGCGCCACGTAGTTTTCGCAGAAATCCGAACCGTAGGTACTCTTCTCCACCACTTCCATGTCGTCCATGCGCTTAATGGCCAGATAGATGGTGGTCGCCACCTGCGCCACGCCACCGCCAACCACCTCTACGCCGCGTCCGTTCGGCGCGGTTCGGTAGCCGCGCGCTTCGGTACGTTCGCCCACGGTTTCGTTGAACGAAAATGTCTCACCCGTATCCAGTTCCATATCGTTAATCGATTCGATACAGGTATCCAGATTATTCAGATAGTCGTCGTAGTCGTCGCCCTCCACCGTAATGGGGGTAAAAGCCTCAGCCAGCGCCGCCGCCGATACCACAAACAGCATCACAGCCAGCGCCAGCGCCATAATCCTTTTCATTTTCAAGCACTCCTGATTTTGCAGTTGCATGCTCTCATCGCTTTCTGGAGCACCCGATGACTTTAGCATAAAGCGACCCGTTTTGCAATAGATTATTCGCATCATCTGGGTTAAATTCCTACGAATTTCAGTCTTTTTTGTTAATTTTTGTGCATAAAAGACTCCCTTGCGAACTCTGCAAAGCGGAAATACCTTCGCTAGCCTGCAAACTGATCCATCAGTTCTCCTTTGCCATTTCCAGCACGTCCCAAATGCGCTGAAGATCATCCTGGCTGTAATAGTAGAGCGTCAAGCGGCCGCTGTCATGGCTGCCCTCCAGCCGCGCACGGGTGCCGAACAGTTCGCGCGCCATGCCTTCCAGTTGGCTGAATTGCTGATCTCGTACCGCTGCGGGCTTGGGCGGGCGCTCGTTCACCGGTTGTGCGCAGATGCGCTCCAGCTGGCGCACAGACCAGCCCTGCTGCACGGTAAGATTCGCCAGCTGCACCTGCCGCCTGCGGTCCTCCACGCCCGCTAGTGCGCGCGCATGCCCGGCGGAGAGCTTGCCGTTCACCACCAGCTGCTGCACGCTCGCTTCAAGATTCAGCAGCCGTAGCAGATTTGCCACAGCCGGGCGACTTTTGCCCAGCCTCTCCGCCACTTTTTCCTGCGTCAGACCGCTCTCTTCCATCAGACGCTTCACGCCCTGCGCCTCTTCAATGGCATTTAAGTCGTTGCGCTGCAAGTTCTCAATCAGCGCGGCTTCCAGTCGGCGCTGAACGTCCCAATCGCGCACGATGGCCGGGATTTCGTCCAGTCCGGCCATGCGGCTGGCACGATAGCGACGCTCGCCCGCGATGATCTGATAGCGTTCGCCCGTGGGGCACACGATGATCGGCTGTATCACGCCCACAGCGGCAATGGATGCAGCCAGTTCTTTCAGCGCCTCCTCGTCGAAGCTGTGGCGCGGCTGATCACGGTTCGGATCTACCATGCGTATCGGCAGCATGCGCACTTCATCCGCCGCGCGCGCCGGTTCCTCTGCCCGACTGGCGACGGGCGCTGCCGCCACCACATCTTCGCCCAAAAGCGCGCCCAAGCCCCTGCCCAGGCCGCGCTGAACCTTCTTTGCCATGCTCTGTTACACCTCGCTTCTCTGGATCAATTCCCCGGCCAACTCGCCATAGGCCTTCGCGCCGATGCAGCGCGCATCGTAGAGATGAATGGGCTTGCCATAGCTGGGCGCCTCGCTCAGGCGGATATTTCGGGGAATCATCGTTTCAAACACCTCGTCCGGGAAATGCGCGCGCACTTCCTGCACCACCTGCGCGCAGAGATTCGTGCGCGCGTCGAACATCGTAAGCAATATGCCCTCAATGCCGAGCTCGGGATTCAATTTGCGGCGCATGAGCTTGACCGTGTTCATCAACTGACCGAGTCCCTCGAGCGCGTAATACTCGCACTGAATTGGGATCAGTACACTGTCCGCAGCCGTAAGCGCGTTGATGGTCAGAAGGCTCAACGACGGTGGGCAATCGATCAGGATATAGTCGTAGCGCTCCCGCAGCGGCTCCAGCGCGCCGCGCAGCAGCATCTCACGCTCGTTCATACCCACCAGTTCGATCTCCGCGCCCGCCAGTTCAATGGCCGTTGGCAGCAGATCCAGCGGGCCATAGCCCGTGGGCAGCACTGCATCCGCCGCAGCCGCTTCGCCGATCAGCACGTCATATATCGTGTTGCCCTCCGCATCCGCCTTGCCAAGGCCGCTGGTGGCGTTGCCCTGCGGGTCCATATCCGCCAGCAGCACGCGTTTGCCCTTCTCCGCCAGACATGCCGACAGGTTCACGGCCGTGGTGGTCTTCCCCACGCCGCCCTTCTGATTCGCAACCGCAATAATTTTCGCCAATGTATCCACCCGATCTCTCATGTACATATCAT
>CAKUDW010000199.1 GCA_934645275.1 uncultured Clostridia bacterium | reverse complement strand
GGCAATCGAAGCCTTGGAGGGATTGTTGTACATCTTCCTGATGCTTGCATAGCCCTCACCGTCTATCTGCGCCCGGCTGAGCGCATTGTTCACAGTGGTAACGTTATTATTGGCGAACTTCAAATCATTGGATGCCCCGCTGGAATTGAATTCACCGATAATCAGCGCGCGATAGATAGCCTTCGCACTCACTGTGACCTTGCATATGGTATCCTTGCCGAAAGTATGGCAGATGATGTTTGCTATGCCTTCCGTGCCGGTCGCATAGACAAAACCTTCGTCACGGCGATACTCGACTGCGCCGCTGCCTTCCACATCTACCGTTTCTACCGAGCATGTACCCACCAGATTTGCGGGCTCTATCGTCAATGTAAGCGCCTCACGCACGGTACCCGGCTGGGTCTTCGAGCTGATCGTCAGCTTGATCTCCTCCACTGAGAAGGTTACAGTCGCGCTCTCAATAACGTCAATTTTGCAGGTATAGTTCTCATTCTGCTGCGTTTCATCCGCAGTATTTACGCTGAGCGTGA
The DNA here is from genome assembly GCA_934645275.1 of uncultured Clostridia bacterium. Next base: position 3,599 of record CAKUDW010000199.1, on the reverse strand, counting down.
GTATAACACCTTGTGCAGTCTTGAGGGCCTTGATCGTATCGCCTGATACCTGCACAGCTTCAGGATCACTGCTGACGATGGTATAGCCATTTTCAAACGCAGCCTTGTTCAGCACCAGCGGAATCAGTGCGCTGTCGCCTTTCACGATACTCGCCTCGCTCCAGGCGAAGGATACTTCCGCAGCAGCGCCTGCCGCTCCGACATGCACCTGACAGGTAGCGGTCAAACCGTTGGTAGTTGTCGCAGTTACAACGGCATCACCAGCGGCAACAGCCGTAATCGTACCGTCTGCACCAGCTGTCGCTATGGCTGTATTGTTACTCGCATAACTCACGGCTTCGCTGCGCTTGCCGTTGCCCTTAAACGTGAGCATCGGCGTGAGAACAACGCTTTCACCGGGTGCTAGGTTCAAGCCGGACGCGTTCAGCTCGATGCGTACGGGCGCTTCGAGTACTTCCACATCCACATACGCAGTCTGTGAAAGCTGACCGGTAGCCGTGATACGTGCCGTACCAGGTGTAATCGCCTTTAAATTGCCGTTATCATCTACGGCGACAACCCCGGTATTCGAAGAAGCGTAGCTCAGGCGCGCACCGCTACCCGCGGGTTCGAATACAGGCTTGAGCGCATAACTTAAACCTGCGCCGAGTTCCAGACGATTGCCATCGATACCGAAACTGAAGGACGAGCTTAGCTGAAGCGCGTGAATCGGATAGCTGTCTGTACGGGAACCGTTTCTGGCTACGATGCTGGCTTCACCAGCGCCGCACGCCACTACATCCACCTGATAAACGATACCATCTGTCGAGGATGTCGGAGTGCAGGCCACGATCTCCGCCACGGCAGGGTTGCTGGACTGAACTTCCAGCGAGGCGTAGCTCAAGCCTGCGCCGCCGACGTTCACATACAGTTTGACGCTTTCCTGATAATCCACACCGTTGGTATACAGCGTAGCGCTTTCCCCTGCGCTCTGCCGAACAAACTGTACATTCGTAATGCTCTTTTTCGCCACTTCCACCTTCAATGTGGTGGTCTTGCCATTATGCGAGGTTGCCTTAATGGTGGCGGTCCCAGCTTTCACGCCTTGTATGAAATTGCCGTTTACGATCTTGACGATCTTGCTGTTGGATGTCTTATAGGTATAATTTGCCTGACACTCCACGCCCGTCACATCGCGTGCAATCGGTGCGGGCATTTGCACTGTATCGCCCTTTGCAATCACAATTTTGCTGACAGCATAGCTGATGCTATCAGGTACGTTTCCGCAGACAATTGCACAGGTCGATTTGGAGGTGATACTCGCATCGCCGTTCTTCGCCGTTACCTGTACGTTGACCGTACCTTTGCTGAGCGCTGTAAGCACGCCGTTCGCATCGATAGAAGCGTATTTTGCGTCATCGCCAACAATACTGAAGCTGAAATCTGCCAACGTGTTGGCGTCGTACACGATACAGGACTTCAGATCGAGCGTCATGCCGCCGGAAATCTCATAGCTGTCCTGTCTGAAGCCGATTGTCGTAGGCGCAGGCAACACAGTGATGGTCGCCGTGTTGCGTTTGCCGTTGCCGGTTTCAACCGTCAGCTGCGTGGTGCCCGCCGCAACCGCGGTGATTACGCCGCGCTGATCTACAGTCGCAATGCCTGTATCTGCCACAGAATAGCTGCACAGAGCATAGGCATTCTTCGCAGGCGTAAACTTTACCGCCGTCTGCGCGTGCATACCCACGCCAAGCGTGTAGCTTCCCTGTGTGAAGGCCACGCCCTTGGGCTTATCGTATACCTTTACGGTCAGTACTGCCGTCTTGCCGTTGTGCGACGTGGCCGTGATCTTCGCACTGCCCCGCTTCACGCCCTTGATGATGCCCGCTGCCGTGACGGATACATATTTCTTGTTGCTCGTCTTGAAGCTATAACCCGCCGCGGAATCCGAAGGATTGCAGATGATCAGTCCGCTTTCGGCCAGATTCAATTCATCACCCACGCCCAGCTGCAGCGTCGCATTCGAGAAGGAGATGCTTTCAGGTTTGAGCCGCACATCCACCACGCATTCAACGCTCGCCGAACTGTTTCTGGAACTCACACGAATTGTCGATCTTCCGGTTGAGCGCGTGGTAATCTCGCCGGTATTCTCATTAATAGCAACTGTGCCGCCGGAGATTACTTCATATTTAAAGTCGCAGGCAGCTCCTTCAGGGTATACGCCAACCACTTTCACGCCGGTCTGATCCATGCCGACGATTACGGGATCCTGTCGAACGGCAATACTCTGCGGCCCGGGCAGTACCGTAAGCGTCGCGGACGCGGTTTTGCCGTTCTGCGTCTTAACAAATATCTGCGTGGAACCCACCTGCAGCGCCGTAATTGCGCCGTACTGATCGATGGCTGCAATGCTCGGATCGGCCACCGAATAATCGCAGAGACTGTATGCATTCTTGGCGGGCGTAAACTTTACCGCCGGGCGTGTGCTCATGCCTACGCCGATGGCATAGCTGCCCTGCGTGAAGGCCACACCTTTGGGCTGATTCGCCACGACCACCTTAATGACGGCCGTCTTGCCATTGTGTGCAGTGGCAGTAATATTTGCACTGCCGCGCTTTACGGCCTTAATGCTGCCGTCGGCTGCGACACTGACGATCTTTTTGTTGCTGGTCTTAAAGCTGTAGCCTGCGGCGGAATCCGTGGGATTGCAAACGAGCAATCCGCGTTCGGCCAGATTCAATTCATCGCCCACGCCTAGCTGCAGCGTTGCACTCGTGAAGGAGATGCTTTCCGGCGAAGGTTTCACATTTACCGTGCAATCCACATAGGCGCCACTATTGGTCGCAGTGATGCGCACGGTGCTGTTGCCCAGCTCACGCGTGGTAATTTCGCCGGTCGTTTCATTAATGGCGATGCTGCTGCCAGAGACAACCGCATATTTAAAGTCGCAAGCCGTTCCATCCGGGTACACGCCGGCCACCTTCGCGCCAGTCTGTCCCTTGCCCACGACGACGGGATCGCTCTTTGCTGAAATCGTGGAAGGCGCAGGCAAAAGCTGCAGATCCAGTGCAGCTTCAAGCGACGTATTGCTGCTGGGCACCAGGCGAATGTGTGCGGTCGTCACCGCGGCAATGCTCTGCGCAGTGAAGGGCACCGTATCGGTTACAACCTTAGTTTTGCTGTTGTAGCTGCTCTTGCGATTCGCCATGTCGAACGTGACCAACTCGTCGTTCACATGGAGATCGTACTGCGAATAGCACTGCTTGGGGAAGGTGATTTTAATTTCACCGCGCATGCCGCTGCCAATTTTGCCGTTTGCGGGCGCAGAGAGCGTCAGTTTCGGCATCTTTTTGGCGGAGAGCGGATCGTTAACCGTCACCTTAAACTTGATGGTACGGTTGTTATGCGTGGTAATGGTAATCGTAGCTGAGCCGCGGGCCTTGCCGGTCACTACGCCGCTGGCGTCTACCGTCGCCACCTTTGTTGAACTGGACTTAAACGTATAGGAGGCGTGGCTATCCGCAGGAATCAGCGTAACGATGCCATCGAGCAGGTTGATGGTATCGCCCTTGCCGATGTTGGCACTTGCCTGCGCCAGTGCGATATTCTCCGGCTGCCGC
>CAKUDW010000198.1 GCA_934645275.1 uncultured Clostridia bacterium | reverse complement strand
CATCAGTTCGTACATCATAATGCCCGCGGCAACGGCAGCATTCAGCGACTCCGCCCCCCCGCGCATCGGCAGCTTCAGGCGCATGCTGGCCTCAGCCTTTACCGCGTCGGATATGCCGCGCGCCTCGTTGCCAATCACCAGTACGAACCTTTCCCCAGCCTCCGGGCGAGCGTAAAAGTTTTCGCCGTGTAAATCGGAAACGATGATTCTCCAGCCGCGTCTAGCAAGCGCGCGCAGCGCCCCAGCAAGATCATCCTCGCAGCGATAGGGCAGCCTGAAACCTGAACCCATTGCCGCGCGCTGCACCTTCGGCGAAAGCGGATCGGCGCTTCCCGCACCCAGCAGCAGCGCCTGAAAGCCCGCCGCGTCCGCCGTGCGCCAGATGGTACCCACGTTTCCAGGATCCTGCACGCCGTCCAACGCCACGATGCGCTCCGGCAGAGCTTCGAAATCAATCTGTTCCGGCATTTCAAACGAAGCGCAGACGCCCTGAGGTGTGCGCGTTTCGCAGATAGATTCCAGCAACGCCCGGCTCACGAGCGCTGCATGCAATCCACCGTCCGCCAGTTTCTGTGCAAATCCGGCCGCGCCGTCATCCGCGGCAAGCTCACGCATTTTCAGCCCGCAGCCGAGCGCTTCGCGAATCATTACTTCGCCTTCCACCAGAAACAATCCCTGTTCCCGGCGCACCTTCGCGCTCTTGAGCGCCCGCAGGCGTTGAACCATGGGATTTTTGGCGCTGGTGATATTATCCATGCTTTCCTTCCCCCAATGCATATGCCGCAAAATAGACCCGGCGCGCACCCGCCGCCCGAAGCGCGTCAGCACAGCTGCGTGCAGTAGCGCCAGTGGTGTATACGTCGTCGATCAGCAGTATGTCCGCGCCGGTCACATCGGAAGCGCGCGCAGCGCAAACCGCAAACGCGCCCTTCAAATTGCGCCGCCGCTGCCCCGGTAAAAGGCGGGCCTGCTGGGGCGCGTTGCGGGTACGATATAATAAATCCATGTACTCCAGCCCAAGCACCTCGGCCACGCGCCGTGCAAGCAGCTCCGCATGATTTCGGCCGCGCCGCCGCTGCCGCCTGGCGTGCATCGGCACCGCCGTAACCGCCCGGATATCTTTAAGATCAAGCAGCGCCACGGCGCGCGCAATGTCGCTGCCCATCTGTTCGGCAAGCACTGCCGCCCCCGCGTATTTCAGATTGCGCACCACACTGCCCGCAGGACCGTGGTACGGATAGGCGAACGCCGCGCCGTCGAGCCCCGAATCGCTCTGAAGCCTGCGTGGGCCAATCCAGCGTTCGCTGAGTCTTTTCCGGCAATCCTCGCATAGATCATCTCGATCGCAGCCGAGCATGCTGCCGCAGCCCATGCACACGGCACGCCGCGGATAAACCAAATCCACCAGCGCCGTCAGTATATTCTTCAGTCTCATGCCTGCTTCCCCATCGCCCGCAGCCGAAACGCCAAGCCGGTATAACGGCGCAGAATGCGGTTATTATCCACCATGCCGCGCACGCAGGCCTCGCGCCCAACAATCACCACCAACCGCTTTGCACGCGTGACCGCCGTGTACAGCAAATTGCGCGTCAGCAGCATTTGCGGCCCATTGAGCAGCGGCAGCACCACGGCGTCAAACTCGCTGCCCTGGCTCTTATGTACTGAAATGCAATAGGACAGTTCTAACTCGTCGAGCATGGAATCGTCGTAAACCGCCCGGCGACCGTCATCGAATTCGACGGTCATTTCACGATCCATTCGACTCAGATGCACGATATAGCCGATATCGCCGTTGAAAACGCCGTCGCCATGCTCGTCGCCGCGCGTCCATTCAAGTTCGTAATCGTTACGCACCTGCATCACCTTATCGCCCAGGCGAAATACGCCGTCGCCGCGCTGAAATTCCGGCTTTTCTCGGCTCGGCGGATTGAGCGCATCCTGAAGCGTGCGGTTAAGCTGGAACACACCCAACGCGCCCTTTTTCATCGGCGCCATTACCTGCACGCCGCGCAGGCTGTCTACGCCCAGAAAACCTGGCAACCGCCGCTGAACCAGCGCCACCACGGACTGACTCACCTCTGCGGCGCTCTCGCGACGTTCAAGAAAGAAGTCCGTATCCCGATTCTGGATCAATGGATACTGACCATGGTTAATTCGGTGTGCGTTGACGATGATGCGGCTCTGCTGTGCCTGACGAAATATTTCGTTCAGCCGCGCCACAGGCACCGCGCCGGAATCAATCAGATCCCTGAGCACATTGCCTGCGCCGACCGACGGCAGTTGGTCCGCATCGCCCACCAGTATCAGCTTCGCGCCGGGTTTGACCGCCCTGAGCAACGCGCGCATCAGAAAGATATCCACCATCGACATCTCATCCACCACCACGGTGTCGGCTTTCAGCGGATTATCCTGGTCGCGCTTAAAGCCCTCGGCCTCGCCGCCGTATTCCAGCAGACGATGAATGGTGCGTGCGGGACGACCCGTAGCCTCAGACATGCGCTTGGCTGCGCGCCCTGTCGGCGCGCACAGTTCGACCGTGCCCCGGCCCTCCAGCAACGCCAGTATGCAATTAATGGATGTGGTTTTTCCCGTACCCGGACCGCCAGTGATTACCGTGAAATCGCCTGAAACCGCCGCAGTCACAGCCTCACGCTGCGCCTGTCCAAGCGTCACGCCCATTTCGTGCTCACAGCGCGCGATGCGCTTTTCAATTTCGGCGTCCGAGGCACGACTCTTCTGCGGCGCGTTTCGACGCTTCAGAATCAGGTTTGCCGTTTCGCACTCCACCCTGTACAGGCGCGGGAGATATGCTGCGACCACGCCATCCACCGTTTCAAATATCAACTGATCTGCAAGGTGCATCTCCCGTATGGCGGTATCTGCCTGCGCCTGCGGCACGCCCAGCACCTGCGCTGCGCGCTCCGTGAGTTCGTTTTGCGGCAGATAGACGTGACCCATGTTCGCAGCGGCCTGAGATAACACATAGCGCACGCCGCTGGCCAATCGATCTGGATTGTCTGCCTGAAAACCCAAACCACGCGCGATGCCGTCCGCCGTTTGAAAGCCCACACCGTCGATTTCGTCGGCCAAGCGATAGGGATTTGCGCGCAGCACGCGCTCGCTCTGATCGCCATAGGCGCGGTACACCTTCATTGCCAGCGCCGGCGTAAGCCCCGCGCCCTGCAGGAAGATCAGCGTGGTGCGCATCTCGTTTTGCATGGCGAAAGATTCGGCGATCATTGCCGCCTTCTTTGGGCCGATACCAGGAATTTCCGTCAGCCTGTGTGGCTCCGCTTCCATGACGTCCAACGTCTCCGTGCCGAATTTGCGCACGATCAATTTGGCCGTAGCTGGGCCTATGCCCTTGATGAGCCCAGAGCCGAGATATTTTTCCAACGCCCCGCGCGTCTGCGGCATGGATATTTCATAGGACGAGACCTTGATCTGCTCGCCGTAATCGCGATGCTCGGTCAGCTCGCCGTCCAGAATCACATGTTCGCCCGCAGCCAAAAACGGCATAATGCCCACGGCGCTTACGCGCCCTGAGCCGTCCAGATGAAAGGATGCAACCGTCCATCCGTTTTCTTCATTTCTGAATACGATGTCTTCGATCGTGCCCTCAAATTTAGACATGGGCTATCCCGCGTTCTTCCTGTAAATCAGGCACAGCCCCTTCAACGTCAGCAGGCCATCCATCACGTCAATGGCGTTGGATTCGCCTGCCACCAATACCGCCAGTCCGCCCGTGGCCACCACCTTGGCGTGGGGCGCGCCCAGTTCGCGCTTCATCCGTTCCACCAGATAGTTGATCTGGCCGATATAGCCGTATACAATGCCGGCCTGCATGTTGCTTATGGTGTTGCGGCCGATCACGCTGTCAGGCTTGGCCAACTCAAAGCGGGGCAGTTTCGCCGCGCGCTCGGTCAGCGCTTCGGCCGCCAGTTTGAGTCCCGGACAGATTGCGCCGCCCAGGAACTCGCCCCTCTCGTTAATCACGCCAAAGCTCGTGGCGGTACCGAAATCGATGGTGATGCACGGGCCGCCGTAGAGCTCGTAAGCGGCCACGGCGTTAGCGATGCGGTCTGAACCCAGCTCGCGCGGGTTTTCATAACGAATGTTGATGCCCGTCTTGATGCCCGGGCCGATGAT
>CAKUDW010000197.1 GCA_934645275.1 uncultured Clostridia bacterium | reverse complement strand
GGATAATCTTCAACTTGATCCTGCGGTGGGAATGGCCATGCGTACCTCGCCTACCAATATCGGCCTGTATCTGATTTCCTGTGCGGCGGCACGCCAGCTGGGCTTTATCCGTGACGACGAAATGTTGGCGCGCATGCGTGACTGCGCGGATACGCTTGAAAAATTGGATAAATGGCATGGCCAGCTCTATAACTGGTACGATCTGAATTCGTTTGTACCGCTTCGCCCGCGATATGTGTCCGCTGTGGACAGCGGAAATCTTGCGGGGGCGCTGCTGCTGTGCGCAGAATATGTCGCTGGGGCGGACGTGTCGCTGTCAGGGCGGCTGCGCGCACTGGCAACGGGGATGGAACTGTCCGCGCTCTACGATGAGAGTCGCGCTCTGTTCCGCATTGGCGCAGATGTGGAAAATGGGCGACTGAGCGCCTCGCACTATGACCTGTACGCCTCCGAGGCGCGGTTACTGAGCTATGTTTCACTGATGCTTGGTCAGGCACCGGTCAAGCACTGGCGGCGGCTGGCGCGGCCCGCAGTTCGCGCGGACGGCGGCGATACCCTGGCCTCGTGGAGCGGCACGATGTTTGAATACCTGATGCCGGATATATGGATGCCTGCGCCGGAGAATACACTGGCGGCTGAAATGCAGCGCGGCGCACTGGCCGTGCAGCGCTGCTGGGCGAAGCGATTCGGGCGGCCGTGGGGCGTGTCGGAATCAGGCTACTGTGCCTTTGATTTGCACCTGAATTACCAGTATCGCGCCTTTGGCATGCGCGAAATCGCGCTTTGCGGCGATGTGAGCGCGCAGGTCGTCGCGCCCTATGCGGCGGCGCTGGCGCTTCGGCTGGAGCCCGAAGCCGCCGCGCGCAACATGGCGCGCATGCGGGATATGGGTTGGCTTGGCGAATATGGTTTTTATGAGGCGGCGGATTATGCGCATGCAGATTCAGACGGTATGCCTGTGCTGGTGCTGAGCCATATGGCTCACCATCAGGGCATGGTACTGGCAAGTATATGCAATTATCTTTCAGGCGGTGCGCTCAGCGCCTGCTTCATGCGCATACCAGCGGCGCGTGCGCTGGAAATGTTGCTTCAGGAAAAGCCTTGCGCGCATGCGCGGCGGCTGACGCGTCGCTTCACGGGTCAGGGCCGGCCTGCTCGGCGCGAGGATGCGCTCTATCGGCGCACGGCGCGCGGCGCGACGGATTATCAGCTGATGTGTGGCGCAGGTACGAGCGCGGCAATCAGCGGCCGCGGCGAAGCGCGTGTCTGGACGGACGATATGCTGCTCACTCGCGAGGGCGGCGAGGGACTGTATTTGCACCTGCGCAACCCGGAAAGCGGCGCGTGCGTCGTGATGGGTCAATCGGGCAAGATTGTGTTCGAAGCAGGCGCGGCCGATATCTGCGAAACACTTGGCGAAATTGAGGTGCGACTGAAAATATGCATATCGCCGGAAAGCGGCGCACTGTATCAGTTGGTAGCGCTTGAAAACCGCGCCGCCTATCCGCAGCGGGTGGAGTTGACCGGCTGCATGGCCGCGGCGCTTGCGCCTGCGGGCGATATGCGCGCACATCCGGCATTTCAGAATATCTTCGTTCGCAGTGAGACAGTGAATGGAAGCGCCGTAAAGCTTTGGCGGCGCGCGCGCGGCGACGAAGCAGAAAAACGCGGCATGCTCTACGGCGCTTCGGGTGCTGAACTGAAATTTGAAACAGATTATGAAAAACTCGTGGGCCGCACAGGCGACATCAGCCGCGCGGGCAGCGTAGCCGAAACCCTCAGCGGCACCGTTGGCGATGTGCTCAATCCTTGCGCGGCCATTTGTGCCAGCGTGGAACTTAAACCCGGTGAGCGAAAGGAAATGTGCTTTATGCTGCTGCCGGATGCGGACGATGCGCGCTTGCACGAGTTGCTTGCGCCGGAAGCGCAGGCCCGCGCCGTGCGTATGGCCGCCGCGCATGCGATGGCGCAGAACAATTATTTGGAAATGGATGGCCGCATGGCAAAGCTGGCACAGCGCGCATCGGCGTTGCTGTTGTACCCGGAAAAAAGAATGCCTAACGGCGCGCCAGGTGAGGGCGGCATGCCTGTTTCCCGCGAAGCGCTGTGGCGTATCGGGCTTTCGGGCAATCATCCGATTCTGCTTTCAGAGCCGGATGGGGACGGCGATTCGGCGCAGCTTCAGGCGCGCGACGCAGTGCGGCTATGCCGCTTCTACCGAGATATGGGCATGCAGGTGGATATCGTGCTCATGAGCAGGCAGGCGGGCGATTACCAGCAGACGCAGCTGCGTCGATTTTCAGACCTGTTGCCTGGCGACGAGGGCCGGGGCGCTTCGATAGCTGTAGACGCGGCGCAGTTGGACGGAGAAAGTCTGCGCGCACTTCGGCATTGTGCGGCGCTGCATTTCAGAAACGGCGTGTGGGAAACGCTTGCGAGCGCCGTGGACGCGCTGCAAATTCCAGCGGCGGAACCCTTTTTGCCGATGCCGGCCGAAGATATGGACTTTGGCGCGCTGGAGTGCTTCAACGGCTATGGCGGTTTTGATGGAGAGGCCTATATCGTTCAACTGGCGCCCGGCGTTCTGCCACCTGCGGCCTGGAGCAATGTGATTGCAACTGAAACCGCAGGGGCAGTGCTCACGGAGCGCGGCGGCGGCTTCGCCTGGTATGGTAACAGTCGAGCGGGGCGATTGACCACCTTTAAGAACGATGCGCTGCGTGAGGGTTGGGGCTGGATGTTCTATGTCGCTGACTTGCAGCGGCGGCGCTTCGTGCGTCTGCTGCCGGGCGACGTGCCCATGTCGCCTTTCTGCGTGCGCTTTCAGCCCGGCCTGTGCGTCTATCGGGGCGCGACGGTGGAGTTGAGCTTCGAAGTTTCAGTTCGGCCCACAGATCAGGGCCTTTGGTTTGAAATCGAATTAGAGAATCGATCGGACGTAGATGCGGAGTATGCGCTCTGCGGCTGCGTGGACTGGCTGATGGGGACGGATACGACGGATATCGCCGCGCTGCGCTGCTGGTCGCGCTTTGGCAACTGTTTGGCGGCGGGCATGGCGGATTGCGTGGGTGTGTTCGCTTCGGATGACCCGCGGGCGCGCCCTGGCTGCACGCTGAGCGAATTTTATGCAGGCGGCGACATGATGAATCCCCACGGCTTTGATCGTGATCATGCGGATGGCAGCGGCTATCTGTTGCGCCAGCCTGTACGCATTCCTGCAGGCGAACGCCGCTATGCGCGCTTTTTGCTGGGTGCGGCCGATAACGAAGCGAAGGCCTGCGCGTTGGCGCGCGATTTTCGAGCCCGGCGTACGCCGCCGAGGCCGGAAATCGAATGGGCGCATGCAATGGAAGCCCTGCGCATTGAAACGCCGGACGAGCGCGTCAACCATCTCTTCAGCGGTTTTTTGCAGGTGCAGACGCTGCATGCTCGGATATTCGCTCGAACGGGGTTGTATCAGCCCGGCGGGGCTTACGGCTTTCGTGATCAGTTGCAGGATATGCTTGCCGTGCTCTGGTACGATCCGGCGCGCGTGCGGCGGCATCTGCTCTATTGCGCGGCGCGACAGTTTGAGCAGGGCGACGTGCTCCACTGGTGGCATGAACCGTATACCGGTGTACGCACGCGCATCAGCGACGATTTGCTGTTTCTGCCATACGTGACCGCCGCCTACGCGCTGCATACGGGCGACATGGCGATACTTGAGGACTGCGCGCCGTTTTTGCGGGACATGGCCATACCGGATGGGCGGGAGGATATCTATGCCCGCATGCAACCGGGCGACGTCTGCGCCAGCCTGCACGAGCACTGTATGCGCGCGTTCCGACGCGCCGCGTGCAGCGGCGTGCATGGCCTGTGCCTGATGGGTGGCGGCGATTGGAACGATGGCATGAATCGCGTGGGCGCAAGGGGCGTGGGGGAGAGCGTTTGGCTGACCGAATTCTGGGTTGCCTGCGCCGAAAAATATATGGAAGTGTGCCCGGAGACAACGGACGCCGCTTGGCTGGATGCGCAGCGGCAACGCTTTAGGACAGCGCTTGAGGCGCATGCATGGGATGGACAGTGGTATTTGCGTGCCTATGCCGACAGTGGAGAATGTCTGGGCAGCGCGCAGTCAAGCTGCTGCCAGATCGATCTGGTATCGCAGGCATGGGC